>NZ_JAWXQV010000001.1:0-15705 GCF_033843325.1 Klebsiella sp. JN_Kp126
GTTGTTTGTGAAGTGATTCACATCTGCCGTGTCAGTGGGAGCGCATTATAGGGAGTTATTCGGCGGTGACAAGCGGTAAAATGCAATTTTATTTCAACCGCTCACCTTTTATACATAACGCTTATTTTTGCTGCTTTTTGATAGCATCCGGCAGGTCTGCCAGGCTATTAAGTACCCAATCAGCGGCACTTTCGGCTTCTGGGGTCACCGGCTTGCCGGTGCGCACTAATACTTTCGTGCCGACATTGGCCGCCAGAGCTGCCTGCATATCTTCGACTTTATCGCCAACCATAAAGGAAGCCGCCATATCAATATGCAGATAGTCGCGCGCCGAAATCAGCATACCCGGATGCGGCTTGCGGCAGTCGCAGGTCTGGCGAAACTCTTCAACGGTTCCCTGCGGGTGGTGCGGACAATAATAGATGCCATCCAGATCAACGCCGCGATCGGCCAGCGACCAGTCCATCCACTCCGTCAGCGTTTCAAACTGCTCTTCAGTAAACTTACCGCGGGCGATACCGGACTGGTTGGTCACCAGCACCAGCGCGTAACCCATCTCCTTTAATTGACGCATTGCGTCAATGACGCCATCGATAAATTCAAAGTTGTCGATTTCATGGACATAGCCGTGATCGACATTAATCGTGCCATCACGGTCAAGAAAAATTGCGGGTACTGACATTGCCACCGGTTTGCTCCTGATAAAGGCTAATGCGCGTAGTATCGCATGTTTCCGGACGCAAGAAAGTGCTCATTATACAGAGTCAGATTGATTTAGACGTCTGGATGCCTTAACATCCATTTCATTGACAGGCATCGCCTGGACACGGCAGAAGAAAATGCCACGGCAAACGGCTAAACGATAATAAATAACTGATGATTAAACTTTCGAATATTACCAAAGTGTTCCAGCAGGGAAATCGCAGCATACAGGCGCTGAACGATGTCAGCCTGCATGTCCCCGCCGGGCAAATTTATGGCGTCATCGGCGCTTCCGGCGCGGGTAAAAGTACGTTAATCCGCTGCGTTAACCTGCTCGAACGTCCAACGCAGGGCAGCGTACAGGTGGGCGGCCAGGAACTAACGGCGCTGTCAGAAAAAGAGCTCACTCGCGCTCGTCGCCAGATTGGCATGATCTTCCAGCACTTTAACCTGCTTGCCTCACGCACCGTATTCGGCAACGTGGCGTTGCCTCTGGAGCTGGATAATACGCCGAAAGATGAAATCAAGCGCCGGGTGACCGAGCTGCTCGATCTCGTCGGTCTGGGGGATAAACACGACAGCTATCCGGCAAATCTCTCCGGCGGTCAAAAACAGCGCGTGGCCATCGCCCGTGCGCTGGCGAGCAATCCAAAAGTCCTGCTCTGCGACGAAGCCACCAGCGCTCTGGACCCGGCCACTACGCGTTCAATTCTGGAACTGCTGAAAGATATCAACCGTCGCCTGGGCCTGACGATTTTGCTGATTACCCATGAAATGGATGTCGTCAAACGCATCTGCGATTGCGTTGCCGTTATCAGCAACGGCCAGCTGATTGAACAGGATACGGTGAGTGAGGTCTTCTCTCATCCCAAAACCCCGCTGGCGCAACAGTTTATTCAGTCAACGCTGCACCTTGATATCCCGGATGATTATCAGGCCCGCCTTAAACCTGAAGCGCTTCCCGATAGCGTGCCCATGCTGCGCATGGAGTTTACGGGTCACTCCGTTGATGCCCCGCTTCTTTCTGAGACTGCCCGTCGTTTTAATGTGAATAACAACATTATTAGCGCGCAGATGGATTACGCGGGCGGCGTGAAGTTCGGCATTATGCTCACTGAGATGCACGGCACGCAGGAAGATACCCAGGCCGCAATCGCCTGGCTACAGGAACACCATGTAAAAGTAGAGGTACTGGGATATGTCTGAACCAATGATTTGGCTGCTGGTTCGCGGCGTATGGGAAACGCTGGCCATGACGTTTGTCTCCGGCTTCTTCGGTTTTGTTCTCGGCCTGCCGGTCGGCGTGCTGCTGTACGTCACCCGTCCGGGGCAAATTGTCGCTAATGCGAAGCTCTACCGCACGCTTTCGGCGGTGGTGAATATTTTCCGCTCGATTCCTTTTATTATCCTGCTGGTGTGGATGATCCCATTCACTCGCGTGATCGTTGGCACGTCGATTGGCCTGCAGGCGGCTATCGTTCCGCTGACGGTCGGCGCTGCGCCGTTCATCGCCCGTATGGTGGAAAACGCCCTGCTGGAGATCCCCACCGGCCTTATCGAAGCATCCCGCGCCATGGGCGCAACGCCGATGCAGATCGTGCGTAAGGTTCTGCTGCCGGAAGCGCTGCCGGGCCTGGTGAATGCGGCAACCATCACGCTCATTACGCTGGTCGGCTATTCCGCGATGGGCGGCGCCGTGGGTGCCGGTGGTCTCGGGCAGATTGGCTATCAGTACGGTTATATCGGCTACAATGCAACGGTAATGAATACCGTACTGGTGCTGCTGGTTATTCTGGTGTACTTAATCCAATTCTCAGGCGATCGTATCGTCCGGGCTGTGACTCACAAATAACATTACACAATACAGAATCTTACAGGAAGGAAATAACATGGCCTTTAATTTCAAAACCTTTGCGGCAGTCGGCGCGTTAATCGGTTCTCTGGCTCTGGTGGGTTGCGGTCAGGACGAAAAAGATCCTAACCATATTAAAGTCGGCGTTATCGTCGGTGCGGAGCAGCAGGTTGCGGAAGTCGCGCAGAAAGTAGCAAAAGAAAAATACGGTCTTGATGTCGAACTGGTGACCTTCAACGACTACGTTCTGCCGAACGAAGCGCTGAGCAAAGGTGATATCGACGTTAACGCCTTCCAGCATAAACCGTATCTTGACCAGCAAATCAAAGATCGCGGCTACAAGCTGGTTTCCGTAGGTAACTCTTTTGTTTACCCGATTGCGGGTTATTCGAAAAAAATCAAATCGCTGGACGAACTGCAGCCGGGCTCTCAGGTCGCGATTCCTAACGATCCCACCAACCTTGGCCGCTCTCTGCTGCTGCTGCAGCAGGTTGGCCTGATCAAACTGAAAGAAGGCGTTGGTCTGCTGCCAACCTCTCTGGATATTATTGAAAACCCGAAAAACCTGAAAATTGTTGAGCTGGAAGCCCCGCAGCTGCCGCGCTCTCTGGATGATGCGCAAATCGCTCTGGCGGTTATCAATACTACCTATGCCAGCCAGATTGGCTTAACGCCGGCAAAAGACGGTATTTTCGTGGAAGGTAAAGAGTCTCCGTACGTGAACCTGATTGTCGCTCGCGAAGACAACAAAGATGCGGAAAATGTTAAGAAATTTGTTCAAGCCTATCAGAGTGATGAAGTTTACGAAGCGGCTAACAAAATCTTTAACGGCGGTGCAGTGAAAGGCTGGTAATCTTTTCTCAGCGTAATATCATTCAGGACGGGCTTTATGCCCGTCTTGTCATTTATGCAAGCACCTGATTCAATAGCGCCCTGTTTTATTATTTATTGAGGAAATACTATGCGTGCTTTACCGGTCTGTTTGTTAGCACTCATGTTAAGCGGTTGTTCTATGCTAAGCAGATCTCCCGTCGAGCCTGTACAAAGCACCGTAACCCCGCCTGCCAAATCGGAACCGGCAAAACCGAAAGCGACGCGTCCGGCCCCGGTAAGAATCTATACCGATGCAACAGAATTGGTGGGTAAACCTTTCCGCGAACTCGGCGAAGTCACCGGTGAATCATGCCAGGCCTCGAATCAAGACTCTCCGCCCAATATCCCGACGGCGCGCAAGCGCATGCAGATTAACGCTGCAAAAATGAAAGCCAATGCCGTGCTGCTGCACCGCTGCGAAGTGACCAGCGGAACTCCGGGCTGCTACCGCCAGGCCGTCTGCCTTGGTTCAGCGCTTAACGTTACGGCGCAATGAGTGATTTTCAGTTTGCGCAGATAGGCGTTATTCGCTCGCCCTATAAAGAAAAATTTGCCGTCCCCCGCCAGCCTGGGCTGGTTAAAAACGGCGGCGGCGAATTACATCTTCTGCCCCCCTATAACCAGGCCGATGCCGTACGTGGCCTGGAAAACTTCAGCCATCTGTGGATCCTGTTTGTGTTTCATCAGACCATGGAAGGCGGCTGGCGCCCGACCGTGCGCCCTCCCCGTCTCGGCGGTAATGCGCGGATGGGCGTTTTCGCCACCCGTTCGACCTTTCGTCCTAATCCAATCGGTATGTCGCTGGTCGAGCTAAAAGGTATTCGCTGCCAGAAAGAACACGTCGTTCTGGAACTCGGTAGTCTGGACCTGGTGGATGGTACGCCGGTCGTGGACATCAAACCTTACCTGCCCTTTGCCGAAGCGCTGCCGGAAGCCAGCGCGAGCTACGCGCAGCAGGCACCGCAGGCGGAAGTGGCGGTGAGCTTCACGCCCGAAACAGAAGCCCGGCTTTTAGAACTGGAAAAGCGCTATCCCCGACTTAAGGTGTTTATTAGCGAAGTTCTGGCGCAAGATCCGCGCCCGGCATATCGTAAAGAAGAAGACCCGGGAAAGACCTACGCCGTCTGGCTGCTGGATTTTAACGTGCGCTGGCGGGTGATTTCGTCCGGTTTTGAAGTCTTTTCTCTCGAACCACGCTAATTTTATTTTCCTCTCTTTTGGCATCTTTGCCACACTGGTAAACTAAACCACTTTTTTGTGTCAGGCTGGCTCCCAGCCTGTATCGATCGTCCAAATGGAACCGTAACAACATGCGTACTAGCCAATACCTGCTCTCCACTCTGAAGGAGACACCTGCCGACGCCGAGGTTATCAGCCATCAGCTGATGCTGCGCGCCGGGATGATCCGCAAGCTGGCCTCCGGGTTATATACCTGGCTGCCGACCGGCGTGCGCGTCCTGAAAAAAGTCGAAAACATCGTGCGTGAAGAGATGAACAACGCCGGTGCAATCGAGGTGTTAATGCCGGTAGTTCAGCCCTCTGAGCTGTGGCAAGAGAGTGGTCGCTGGGAACAGTACGGCCCGGAACTGCTGCGTATTGCTGACCGTGGCGAACGTCCGTTCGTACTCGGCCCGACTCATGAAGAAGTGATCACCGACCTGATTCGTAACGAGCTAAGCTCTTACAAACAGCTGCCGCTGAACTTCTATCAGATTCAGACCAAATTCCGTGACGAAGTGCGCCCGCGTTTCGGCGTGATGCGTTCCCGTGAATTCCTGATGAAAGATGCTTACTCTTTCCATACCTCTCAGGAATCTCTGCAGGAAACCTACGACGCGATGTACGCCGCGTACAGCAAAATCTTCAGCCGTATGGGCCTGGATTTCCGTGCGGTACAGGCTGACACCGGTTCTATCGGCGGTAGCGCATCTCACGAATTCCAGGTGCTGGCGCAGAGCGGCGAAGATGACGTGATCTTCTCTGACTCTTCCGACTACGCGGCCAATATTGAGTTCGCCGAAGCCGTTGCGCCGAAAGAGCCGCGCGCGGCCGCCACTCAGGAAATGACGCTGGTCGATACGCCGAACGCCAAAACCATCGCCGAGCTGGTTGAGCAGTTCAATCTGCCGATTGAGAAAACGGTGAAAACCCTGCTGGTCAAAGCGGTAGAAGACAGCAAGTCTCCGCTGATTGCCCTGCTGGTTCGCGGCGATCATGAGCTGAACGAAGTGAAAGCGGAAAAACTGCCGCAGGTCGCCAGCCCGCTGACCTTCGCCACCGAAGAAGAGATCCGCGCGCTGGTGCAGGCGGGTCCTGGTTCTCTGGGCCCGGTTAATATGCCCATTCCGGTGATTATTGACCGTACCGTTGCCGCAATGAGCGATTTCGCCGCGGGCGCGAACATCGACGGGAAACACTACTTCGGCATCAACTGGGATCGCGACGTCGCCACCCCTGAAGTGGCTGATATCCGTAACGTCGTGGCGGGTGACCCGAGCCCGGACGGTAAAGGTACGCTGCTGATTAAACGCGGTATCGAAGTGGGCCACATCTTCCAGCTGGGTACCAAGTACTCTGAAGCGATGAAAGCCTCCGTACAGGGCGAAGATGGCCGTAACCAGATCCTGACGATGGGCTGCTACGGTATCGGTGTGACGCGCGTGGTGGCGGCCGCCATTGAGCAGAACTTTGACGATCGCGGGATTCTGTGGCCGGAAGCTATCGCCCCGTTCCAGGTTGCGATTCTGCCGATGAACATGCATAAATCCTACCGCGTGCAGGAGCTGGCCGAGAAGCTGTACGCAGAGCTGAGCGCGCTGGGTATCGAAGTGCTGATGGACGACCGTAAAGAGCGTCCGGGCGTGATGTTCGCCGATATGGAGCTTATCGGTATTCCGCACACCATCGTGCTGGGCGACCGTAACCTCGACAACGACGATATCGAATATAAATATCGTCGCAGCGGCGAGAAGCAGCTGATTAAAACCGGCGATATCGTGAATTACCTGGTACAACAAATTAAAGGTTAACGCCAAAAGAGGCTCTGGTTTCAGAGCCTCTTTTTTACAAGGATTGTAATCATGGCTAAACAACGGGCAAATTATGTCCTGCTTTTTCCCGCATTGTTTTTACTTTCGGCCTGCACGGTAGACGTCAGCCGGTCCGCGCCTTCCGCTTCCGCTATTAAGCCACCATCGCAGCAATGGGCAGTTAAACTTCAGCGCCAGAGCTCGGTGGCTAATAACACGCTGACTGAAATTAACGCACAAGACCTGCTCCCCGGCGATCTCCTTTTCTCTTCCAGCATTGGCGTGACGTCCCTGGGGATTCGTGCTTTTAGCACATCGTCCGTTAGCCATGTTGCTATCTATATCGGTGATAACCAGGTTGCAGAAGCAACCGGCGCTGGGGTGCAGATTATTCCGCTCCAGCAAGCAATGCAGCACAGCGATAAGCTGTTTGCCCTAAGAGCGCCTGACCTCACGCCGCAACAGGCCGCAGGCATTAAAAATTTCGCCTATAAAAACAGAAACAGCGGCTATAACTATCGCGGCATCATTGAATTTGTGCCCTTTATGGTAACCAAACAGCTCTGCTCCCTGAATCCCTTTTCGAAAGATTTCCGCCAGCAGTGCGTGAATGGCCTGGCCAAAGCGCAGCTTAGCGATGCCGTTTCCGGGGACAAAAAAATGTGGTTTTGTTCTGAGTTTGTCAGCGATGCCTTCGCGAAGGCCGGACACCCGCTGACCCTGGCTCAACCGGGCTGGATTAGCCCATCAGACCTGCTTCATATGCGTGAGGGGGACGTGGCAAACTTTAAGCCCGAAACACAATTGCAGTATATCGGGCATCTTAAATTGGGAATTTATATCAAGACAAGCCGTCTCGTAGGACTCAATTAACTAACGAGAATTGCAGTCTTCTTTTTGATAAAACTTGCCTGGTGAATCCACCGCCAGAACTTTAACCGGCGCTCCCGAATCCGGGTTCGCTTCCAGCGTAAAGTGCCCCTCGACCACCAGCAGCACCGGGCGAGTATCCGTTCCGCGCGCCGCGGCATAATCACGCTCGAGCTGCGCGTTATTCGCGACTGCCACTCGCTTGCCGGTTGCGCAATCGGTAAAGGTCGCGGCATCCGCCATATAGAAGTACATTCCGCGCATCGCCATTGGCGTGATGGGCAGGCTGGATTTGACTGACTCAAGCGTATAGTTCAGCGTAGACTCGATGGGATTACCGTCGCGATCGAGCATTTCCAGCTTGTCGCCCTTCGCCCGATAGTAAGACTTCTCGCCTTTGCTGTCGGTCAGCACCAGCTTATCGGCCGTGCGCGCCCAGGTGCCATAGGAAGCAAAGGAGGAAGGCTCGCGACTGACGCCCTGATACCGCTCGTTCATCACCCAGGTGCCGTCTTTCTCAAGAAAGAGCGAAGTTTCGATACCTTCGCAGTCGGCGCACGGCAGCACGCCGCGCCAGCTCTGCTGCATCGGCTTTAGCTCTTCCATCGGCGCCGGTTGTAGCGTGTCCATCTCCGCGCGATGGTTACAGCCGAATAGGGCAAAAAGCGAGCATGCCGCCACGACTGAAAATACGATTTTCTTCACTGTAAATTCCTTATTATCCATTCCACCGGTTCGCCATGCCTTTAAGGACGAACTTTCCCACGCAGCGCCTTAACTGAGGATTTTTGCGCCTTTGAGGCAAGCCGGCGCTCTTTTGACGCTCTGGTCGGTCGCGTCTCCCGGCGGTGCTTCTGCACTGCGGTTAATTCTTGTATTAAGGCAACCAGACGCGCAATCGCCGCTTCGCGATTCATCTCCTGGCTGCGATATTCTTGAGCCTTAATGATAACCACACCCTCGGCAGAAATTAAGTGATGGCTGGAGGTAAGCAGACGTTCCTTATAATACTCAGGCAGGCTCGATGCCTTAATATCAAAGCGCAAATGGATAGCCGTCGATGCTTTATTGACATGCTGACCGCCCGCCCCCTGGGCGCGTATCCCGGAAAGTGAGACCTCGTCATCCGCAATCGCCACGCTGCGGCTAATCGTAATCATGCGGATGTTTGCCAGGCCGTTAAATGAATTTCCAGATTATTCTTAGCGTCAGATAACCAGATAGCGCCATCCTGGATAGTCGCCTGTAGCGACATTGTCCGATCGGCAAAAGCACTGAGCTGCGCCAGCTGAGTATCATCTAAATACCATACGGTTAGCTTTGAAAACTGTGCCATTTTGCTTTTATTTTGCTGCCACCAGATTTCTGCCGCCCGGCTATTATAGGCAAACAGCGCCATCTCTTGCGCCCGCGAACAGGCTTTTTTAATCCGCCGTTCGTCCGGCAGCCCCAGTTCGATCCACAGATCAACGCCCAGATGATCGTTTAGCAGCCAGAGTTCAGCTTCATCATCGGAAGACAGACCGCGGGTAAACTGCAGACGCTCGTCGGCGTATTTCATCCACGCCAGCAGGCGCAGCATCATGCGCTCCTGGGTTTCTGACGGATGCTGGGCAAGCGTCAAACTGGCATCCAGAAACTGGTTGCGGTCCAGGTCGGCCACGTTCACCGTCGCTTTATAAATCGTCGCTTTCAGCGCCATGAGGAAACTCCTGATAAAAATGGCGTTCATTGTAGCGAAACTGGCGACAAAAGGCTGTCAGCAATCGCAGGATCCCCTTTCATCCTGCTGATATTGCTTAAATGACTATGGTATAGTCACCTTGCTAAACAGAGTTTATCTTCGTAGGCTTAAACTTACATCCCACGGTTAAGTCAGAACGCTGACAGGAGGGCATGTGGACAAATATTGTGAGTTAATACGCAAGCGGTATGCGGAAATAGCCAGCGGGGACCTTGGGTATATCCCGGATGCGCTAGGTTGCGTGTTGAAAGTATTGAATGAGGTTGCGGCGGATCAGGCCCTTGCTGAGTCAGTCAGGGAAAAGGCCGCATATGCGGCGGCAAACTTACTGGTGAGCGATTATGTCAATGAATGATACTTATCAACCCATCAATTGCGATGATTATGACAACCTCGAACTTGCCTGTCAGCACCATCTGGTCCTGGCGCTGGAGCTCAAAGATGGCGAACAGCTGCAAGCGAAGGCCAACGATCTTATCTCGCGCAAAAATATCGAGTATCTCGTCGTGGAGCTCGCCGGTGATGTCCGCGAACTGCGCCTGGATAAAATCGCCAGCTTCAGCCATCCGGAAATCGGTACGGTTGTGGTCAGCGAGTCCTGAAGCAAAACGGGTGGCTCAGCCGCCCGTTTTCATCCACATCATCTGCACGCCTTCACCTTCCTGAACTTTCCCATCGACGGTAATAAACAGACCATCGGCTGCAGCGATAAGCGTTTCGCCGTAAAACAGCAGCGGCGTGGTATCGCGCCGCCAGGGCGCAACGTTGAGCTCCTGCCAGATTTTCTTCAGCTTGCGGCCGCCCTGGCGACCGACGATATGCAGATTACCGCTGGCGCGAAAACGAATAGTGACCGCTTCATCCTGGCGCGGGCCGCGTAACGGGCCGCCGGCCAGGAGCTTCAGTTCGCCAAGGCCGTCGGGTAACGGCAGCGGCCTGGCAATATCGCGCCACGCCAGCACCGTCTCGCTCTGTCCGGGGAGATATTTCACCCAGTGCAGCCGTTGCTGATAGCGACGAACGGCGAAGTGGCCAAGGCGCAGACAGGGATACGCATCCTCGCGCGCCATCGCCACTTCACGCCAGATACGCTCCGGCATCTCGCGCGAAGGCATCGGCGCATTGAGCCCAGCCAGCCAGCGGCGCAGCAGCGCGGCCCGACGCGGCGCGCTCATGGCCGCCAACGGTTCGATAGTCAACGCGCCATCCTCCGCCACCAGCGTTGCCAGCTCCGCAGCGAGCATTTCATCCAGCAGCTGTTCCTGCTCGCCGCACAGGCTGGCGCTGCGCGCTACGGCCTCGGCGAAGTGCGGCCAGCGAGCGTTAAGCAGCGGAACAATTCGCAGGCGGAGAAAATTGCGATCGTAGGCGTCGTCCTGGTTACTTTCGTCTTCAATCCAGCTGAGCTGATGGGCTATCGCCCACCGGTGCAGGGAGTCGCGGCTTTCGTTAAGCAGCGGACGCAGCAGTTTCGTCCCGGCAAAATCGGACTCGCCGGCCATCGCCGAAAGCCCGGTTGGGCCGCTCCCCCGCTTAAGCGCCAACAGAAAGGTTTCACACTGGTCGTCAAGATGCTGTGCCGTCACCAGCACTTCGCCGGGTAATAGCGCCGAACGGAAAGCCTGATAGCGCGCCTGACGCGCGTGGGCCTCAATCCCCAGTCCCTCATCGGCGAGCGCCACCCGTTCAACCAAAAGCGGTACCTGCCACTGCTGGCATATTTGTCGGCAGTGCGCCACCCAATCGTCGGCGTTCGCGCTGAGGCCGTGGTGAATATGCATCGCCCGCAGCTGAACGGTAGGATCCTGTTCGCGCCAGCAAACCAGGCGATACAGGAGCACGCTCGAATCCAGCCCGCCGCTAAAGGCCACTAAAAAATGGCGGTGCGGCTGTAGCGTTTGCGCCATGTCTGGGATCATCATCATGAGAGTACTAACTGAGGAAAGCGTGTCCGGCACGTTACCCGGCAGAACACGCTCTGACAAGAATTACTGCTGATAAATCTCCAGCGGTAGCCCGTCCGGATCGTTAAAAAAGGTGAATCGTTTACCGGTGAAGGGGTCGATACGAACGCCTTCACAGGCCACGCCGTGGGACTCAAGATGCGCAACGGCGGCATCGACATCATCAACGCTAAACGCCAGGTGGCGCAGCCCGCAGGCTTCGGGACGGCTCGGACGCGCAGGAGGAAACGGGAATGAAAAGAGTTCAATGACATATTCGCCATTCAGCGCCAGATCGCCCTTCCATGAATCACGCTCCTGGCGATAGAACTCGCCCTGCAGGGTGAACCCCAGAATGTCGCAGTAGAAGGCTTTACTCTTCGCATAATCCGTCGCAATGATGGCGATATGGTGAACCCGTTTTAAACCCAGCATGGTACAACTCCTCCAGTTGAAGCCAACAACGTTACTCGTTCAGTTCGTGAGTGCGCAAGCGCTTAGTCATTTTTTAAGACTCGAACCCAGTACACGCCATCTTCATCGCGTTTCGCGCCGTGGATATCGGTTTCGAAACCCGGATAGTGGCGGCCGATGGAGCACAGCATAAGCAGGAAATTGAGCACCGCGCGGCTCTCTTCGGCGATCATCTCGCCGGGCATCAGCAGCGGCACGCCGGGCGGGTACGGTAGGATCATATTCGCTGAAATACGCCCGACCAGATTCTCCAGTTCAATGGTTTCCACTTCGCCTTTAATCTGCCGCTGCCAGGCCTGATGCGGCGTCATTTTCATCTCCGGCAGGACGTCGAAAGCGCTAAGCATCAGCTGCGAGAGCTGGTGCTGGCGAATCAGACGATGAATACCCTGAGCCAGATCCTGAATACGCATGTTGCGGTAAAAATCCGGATCTTCGGCGTACAGATCCGGCAGCATGTTTTTCACCCGTAAATTGAGATCGTAAGCGCGTTTGAACTCGGTCAATCCGCGCAGCAGCCCCATCGCCCGGGTTTTATCTATACCGATACTGAACAGGAACAGCAGGTTGTACGGCCCGGTTTTTTCTACCACCACGCCGCGCTCATCAAGGAACTTCGCCACCAGCGCGGCCGGAATGCCTTCGCTATCCATGTTGCCCTGCTCGTCCATACCGGGCGTCAGAATGGTGACTTTCACCGGATCGAGGAACATATGGTCGTCATCGGCGTCCTGAAAGCCATGCCACCTTTCTCCGGGTGAAACCGGCCAGCACTGCGCTTCCCCCACCTCTTCCGGCTGCCAGATATCAAAAAACCAGCCGTCAGACTCTTCGCGCAACCGCTGCACCTCTTTACGAAAATCCAGCGCCCGCTCAATCGAACGCTGAATCAGTCGTCTGCCGGAGTTGCCGCGCAGCATGGCGGCAGCCGTCTCAATGGAGGCAACGATCGGGTAGCTCGGGGAGGTCGAGGTGTGCATCATAAAGGCTTCATTGAAGGTATCTTCATCATAGCTGCCTTTAATATGAATCAGCGAAGCCTGCGATAGCGCGGCCAGCATTTTATGCGTCGACTGCGTTTCAAAGATCACTTTCCCCGCAATACGATCGCCGCTCATCCCGCTTTTACCCTGATAGATCGGATGAAAATGGGTATAGGGCACCCAGGCGGAATCAAAGTGGATTGACGGTACGTCGAGGGTCTCTTTGATCCAGGTGGTGTTATACAGCAGTCCGTCATAGGTGGAGTTGGTGATCACCGCATGCACAGGCCACCCGGCGCCGCCTGTCGCATTAACCTTTTGCTGAATACTGTCGCGGGTAAATTCGCGCTTGGGTATGCCGCCGAGGATCCCTAGCGCATTGCGCGTCGGCTTTAGCCACAGCGGCACCACGTCGCTCATCATCAGTAAATGAGCCAACGATTTATGGCAGTTGCGATCGATAAGCAGGGTGCTGCCCGCCGGAGCGGAATACATACCGACAATCTTATTCGACGTCGAGGTTCCGTTGGTCACCATATAGCTCTGTTCGGCGCCGAATGCGCGGGCAATATACTCTTCCGCCTCCAGATGCGGACCGCTATGATCGAGCAGCGATCCCAGCTCTGTCACGGAAATAGAGACGTCGGCCTTTAGGGTATTCCCGCCAAAGAAATCATAAAACAGACAGCCCACCGGACTTTTTTGATATGCCGAGCCGCCCATATGCCCGGGGGTACAGAAAGTATATTTCCCCTCCTGCACATAGTTGAACAAGGCTTTGGTAAACGGCGGGGTTATGTTGTCGAGGTATTCGCGGGTGTATTGACCGATGCGGGTAGCGATCTCTTCCGCCAGCCCCAGCGCGTATTCAAAGAACCATAGCGTCATGCGCAGGTCCTGGCTGCTGACGTCCATCGTCGAATGGGCGTTGATAAATGCGTACAGCGGTAGATATTCATTTAAGCAATTAATATCGCTGCACAGATCAACGCTGTATTCATCCCAGTCAAAAATAACCCCGCAGATCCGCGGATTATGCTCGATAAATTGCAAAAGATCGGCGCTATTTTGCGGCCAGATGGTCTGGAAACCTTGCCGTTGCAGGGCGGCTTCCAGTTCTTTGATCGGTTCGTCTTTATAATAGACGCCGTGGGGACCCATGATCGCAATGATATTCACGCTTTCCTCCTGAATTTACCTAAGGAAAGCATCATATCACCCCGCCAGCGCTAAGCACTGGCGGATTTATCTCTATTACAGCGCTTTCCACGCATCGCCCCAGGCAATGCCTGCGCCGGGCTCATAGTAGGTCGGCGCCACGTTGCACCACGCCCCTTCAGGTAGCGGTTTACACTGATACAGCGCGCCGTGGTTATTAACGATATCGCCCGCTTTCCAGGTCTGGGTACTGCTCCAGGAAGGATAGCTGATGGTGTCGCTGTCTTTGCCATCGGTCGTTTCATCCGCAGCAGCAGCTTTAGCCTTCACGTTCAGGGTGTACGTTGCCGTGCTGGATAAGGTCCCGTCGCTTACCGTCAGGCTCACTACATATTGCGCATCGCGATCTTTTTCCGGAGCGGTAAAGGTGATAACGGCTTTATCCTGTCCGCTGATAGTCTGGCCGTCCTGCGACATCCAGGTATAGGTGAGCTTATCGCCATTCGCATCGGTAGAGCCCTCCGCGCTCAGGGAAACCCTGGCGCCCGCTTCGATAGCGCCAATCGGACCGGCGATACGCGCAACCGGCGCCACGTTAGTTTCCTGCGCAGGCGTGGTATCGTCAGGCGTCGCCGGGGTGGTATCCTCGGCCTGGCCGGTGTCGTCGATGATATTGACGTTGAAGTGGCTCTGGACGCACTTCGCATAGTCACCTTGTTTAAAGGCGCTATACGGCGTCTGGTAGCCCACCAGCTGGCAGGCGTTAGTCTTGCCGTCAGCGGTGTCCGGGCTCCATCCCCAATCCTCTTCCCAGTAAATCGGTAACGCGCCCGCGCCGCCTTCATCGAACTGCTTCATATTCTTACAGCCGAGAACTTCATCATCAGCAATCGGCACTTTCAGGTAGTTTGCGAACTCTTTGTAGTAGGCAATACGGTTCAGAGACTGCGCGTTCTCTTCCGCCCCGCCGCACTCGACGCCGCCGTTGATAATTTGAATGGTGACCCCAAAGCCTTCAACCAGGCCATTCGCTTTATCATGATCGTTTGGTACCCAGGTTCCGTCGATGACGTGCAGCATAGAGGGCTTCGGCGGCTGCGGGTAAACGAAGAAGAACACCGCGCTCGCCAGGTTCATCCAGGTATCCGCCACCCGCTCCGGTTTATCCAGCAGAGGACGAACGTCGCCATCGTACATGGCATCGGAGAACGGGCCGTAGTTGTAGTTATAGGAGAGCTGTTTTGCGCCGCGGCCAAAGTAGCTCAGGTAGTCGCCGTCTTTATCTTTACCGCAGGGCCAGGTCTGCCCCTGCCAGATATCCGGGTTACACTCCCCGTTGTAGCCGCCTTTCTGACCTTCAACCCAGCCCACTTCACGGAGATAAACCAGCGCCTGGCGCCACTCGGGAATATCGCGCCAGCTTTCGTGGCCGCCGGTTTCCTGAGCAAAGTGGGCAAACATGGTTGCCAGAGATTTACGGCATATGGCATCGCTATCGCGTCCGTCGGTATAGGTCCCGCAAACCGCAGGGAATTTACCAATAGCTTTCAGAAAGTTAGAGTAGGTATATTCTGCCGCGCGCATCGGGAACAGATATTCCCAATCCTTTTCGGACAGAATGCTTTCCACGCGCTTCACGTTTGCCGGGTTAGTCGCCAGACCCGGCTCGATTTTTTCAACTTCGCTGTTCGGCAGCGTTTGAATCGATGATTTTACCGATGTCATGAGCGGAAAGTCGGTTAAGGCTTTTTCTTTCGCGGCCAGGTCACTCGCCTTGATGGTTGTCGCTTCCGTTGCGCCAAGCAACGGTGTGGCCTGTGCGGCCCCCAGGCTTAACATGATCCCTGCGGCCACGGCGCTTAATGCGACGGTTTTGTGCAATGCCATAGTATTTCTCCTTTATCCTTGTTAACGGCCTGCCGGGTCGCAATCCCTGGCAGTTGCTGCAGTTTCAGGAGAGATCGGCATCATCGGCTAATCACAATTGCTCTTATTCATCTCATCTCGTCTCAGTAAACAACACGTAAAAAACCACCTGCATAGCAGGTGGCATTGATTTCGCCCCATAGGGGCGCAC
>NZ_JAWXQV010000002.1:0-15530 GCF_033843325.1 Klebsiella sp. JN_Kp126
CACAATCCGGGCTGAGTTCCCTTTCAGTGATCTACTATTCCGCGCAGCTATTTAGCAGATACAGGGTAGCAAAAATGTTGGTTTCTGACATTACCCCCTCAATAATTACTATGTAAAAGCCACATTAAAACTATTTTACCGGCACCCTCATCTCGAATAGTCTCACTGAACAGCCTAATTCAGAAACGCATAAATAGCTATAGAGACTAAGATGAGAACCACATACCAGCAAACGTTGTTAATAAACTTCGTAAGTCGCGAAGATATCGACGAATGGCGAAATCTTTTTTTACCTAATTTCCCTGACTTGCGTATCGCGAGCTGGGATGACCCTTCAGTTGAGCCTGAAAGTGTTCACTATGTTTTAGTGTGGGAGCCTGAGAGAGGCAAGCTTGCTCAATTCCCAAATTTACGCGTGATATTAAGCGAGGCAGCAGGAGTGGATCATATTTTGAATGATTCGACAGTTCCCGCCAATATTCCAATCACTCGCATGGTTACGCCAGAAACTGAGAGCAGAATGGCTGATTATGTGACTATGGCATGTTACCTGCTTGTACGCCAGATTCCGCTGGTGATGCAGGCGCAGAAAAGGCAGAGCTGGAAAAATAAGCTAACAGGCAGACTAGTGAACGAAACGTCAGTAGGTATAATGGGTATGGGACGTCTAGGCACTGCTGTAGCTAAACGACTGTTGGCCAATGGCTTCACTGTGCGAGGCTGGTCGCGTACCGAGAAAAATGCCCACGGTGTACAATGTTACGCTGAAAACGATCAGTTAGCAGCTTTTCTTCGCGAAAGTCACATTTTAGTTAATTTACTTCCCGACACTATAGCAACACGTGGCATCATCAATGCAGAACTTCTAGAGCAATTACCTCCGAATGCAGGACTGATTAATGTTGGACGCGGCCACCAATTGGATCATGATGCGTTATTGGTCGGGCTAAACAACGGACATTTAAGCGGCGCTGTGTTGGATGTTTTTCCAGTGGAACCCCTACCGCCTGAAGATCCTTTGTGGACACATCCCCGGATAATCATTACCAGTCACGTTGCATCGTTGATTTCTAACACCGCTAAAGCAAAACAGGCTATTGAGATTATTCAGGCTGATCGTTCTGGATTGCCATTACCTTTGGTATTTAATCGTGAGTACGGTTACTAAATGTACAGAATAAATGCTCTGTGGGAATTAGTCAGAAAAGTTTACGGGAGGAGGGAAGAGGTTGAAACACAAGAAGTATGGCGTATTTATGACGATTACAATGCTAAACTCTTTATCGTGATCGGATAAATTCCATAGAGTCTGGCGAGGAAGAAATGAATGCAAAACAGGAGCAGTTAACAGCAGCGAGGCTTGCCGAAAACTACAAATTCGGTAAAAGGTAATTTTAGGAAACATAGAGTTATGTTCTAGCCTTTTATAGTACTATCACATACAACAAGACTCATCAATTGGTATTTATACAACCAAGGAAGCTTGTAAAATATTTGTTACCCTTCGGGAATCATCCCTAATAACAACTTATAATCTTCATCTAAGATATGCAAAAGTCTTATGTTGTTATAGTTTTTTTTAATTCAGAAGCAATATAATTAATATTTGTACAAAAGGAATGAGTAAGTGCATAATATTGAAAGTCACCGAGAAAGTTTTACCCCTTGTCTTGAGTAAGAGTTAACACCTGTCGTTATGAATGACTTGGCTTTTGTTTGACTGAATCCCCATATTGGCGCAGAAATCAAAATGTAACTTACACTGGCCATGCCTTAGATCTTGCCTTTAGGAAGATAATCATTATGTAATGTAACGTCATTCTGAAATTTCACCTGCTGCTGATAGTGGCTTCAAGGATGACATAGTTTCTTGCCGTACGACAATAGTTTCTTATAAACGATAAAGTGTATAAACCAAGTCACTTACTTAGGAAACCTCGTGAACATGAATGAACGTCAAATTCAAATCGCTCTTGTTCCCTCTTCCTGCATGTTTTCCTCTCCATGGTATGGGCTGTTGAGATCAACCACATCCACAACGATACGAATCTGATCTATTTGTGATAAAGCCTGAGGAACATACGTTATTATGGTTATTAACTGTGAGAACTTACGTCGGGCAGCGCAACGTGCGCTACCGGGCTTTGCATTCGATTATGTAGATGGTGGCGCTGACAACGAGCAGACTCTGAGACATAACAGAGAAGTCTTTGAACGTTGGATGTTTAAACCAACGGTATTAAAGGATGCAAGTGTACGCAGTCTGCATACACCACTTGGAAATGACCTATTAGCTGCACCGCTGCTGATAGCTCCAACTGGTTACAATGGCATGCTGCGTCATGAGGCCGATCAGATGCTAGCGCGAGCCGCCGCGCATAGCGGCATAGGTTATATTCAGAGCACCGTTTCGACGGCATCACTGGAAGAGACTGCAACTGTTAGCAGCGGGCCGCGCTGGTTTCAACTGTATGTTCTGAAGGACCGCGCTGTCACAGCCAACTTGATTGAGCGAGCGCGCCATTCAGGCTGCTCGGCGTTGGTAGTGTCGGTAGATGCAGTGCATTTCGGCAACCGTGAACGCGATAAATCGCACTACCGACGGCCGATGAAGCTTTCGTTCCGTGCGCTGGCAGATGTAGCACGGCACCCTGGATGGGTGTGGCGTACACTACGTCCTGCGGGGATGCCGGGCTTTGGTAACCTCAAACCTTACCTTCCCTCAGAGTTTCAGCGCGGTATGGGCGCGGCCACCTACTTCGCCCAACAGATGGATCCTACATTAACCTGGCAAACACTGGAATGGATACGCGAATTGTGGCCGGGGCCGTTGTATATCAAAGGTATAATGACGACTGAAGATGCATTAGCCGCACAACAACTAAAGGCCGAAGGTATTGTAGTATCTAACCACGGCGGTCGTCAGTTAGATGGAACATTTAGCCCAATGCTGGTTTTGCCAGACATCCGAAAGGCGGTGGGCCCTAACTTTAACGTGTTACTCGATAGCGGCTTCAGACGCGGTACTGATGTGGTAAAAGCTCTGGCGTTAGGCGCAAATGCAGTATTACTGGGACGTCCACTATTATACGCAGTGGCTGTAGGAGGCGAAGCGCTGGTGTCAGCCACCCTAGAGTCGTTGATCGCTGAAATCGATCGTACAATGGCACAGTTGGGCTGTACCGATATCACTGAACTTCATTCTGGACTGCTCCATCATGCAAGGAATTAACCGACGTACAGTTCCGCCTACATCTACACAGGCGATTATAAGACCCTATTTTTTTAGGTGTGAAGTTGCAGAAAGTTAGAAGACGGAAAGTACGTTATGATCCTTTACACTTGCTATATGAGTAAGCGTAGAGTGAGAACCATTTTGGCGAGCTAGGCCTATCAGGTTCGTAATACGGTGCGACATGGTGTAATTTCGCAGGCAATTGTGTTAAAACTCGTCGAACCCGGTTACGCATTTGTCTGCAATACACAGTTTAAGCCTGCAAGATGGGTCTGCGAGTGGATGACTTTTCTGCCGGTTTGAAGACCAACAACGTAGCCGTTGCTAGTGTTGAGCCTGCGTTGTGGTTAACACGAACCTACGTCCACAACTGCCCGCTCTTCATCTTCGTATTACCGGGCAACAGCACCGGTACGGGCATGTCATCGGTGTGGAGCTTGCCTTCAGTCAGCACATAGCACCGAAGCCCCCCTCCTGCGGGGTGAAAGGAGCTGGCAGCATCCCTCCACTCAGCCCGACAGCAGTGAGCTACTCAGCGGCCGTATACTTCAAACTGACGAAACTGCTCTGTGTGCTCTGGGTTAGAGCTCGGGCAAGCCTCGTCGTGAGAATAGAATTTGTCTACGGGCATGGGCTCAGTCCAATCAATCAACTTACGAACTCAGATCCCCAGATGGGGATTATCATTGGCCGGTAAATCTTAAGACTGTTTCAAAAAAAACGTATTCCGATCACGGCATAAGGTATATCAGCAAGCAGATGTCGAGAGATTGGTCCACCCAAATTTCATAAGGTCCTTTTCCATTTTAGGGAATAATTTCTCATTTTTTTATCTTTGAAGCTTTTTTAGTTACAAAAGAACAACCAATAAGAAACACTTATCACATTTTTTTTAACTCTTAGATATAGAAAATAACTAATTTCGCCAATAGAAGATTCTAAGTAATGATACATCCCTTGGTTTTCCTCGGACAACCTCCAGCCTGTAGCCACAATGACAACGGAAGGAAATAGCCATGTATTCTCTCCATACAGTGAAAAAATCAATTAGTGCGTTTTTCTGTGCAGGAATGATGTCAGTTACAACTCTCTCTGTTCATGCGGAAGAAGCCACGCATGTGAAAATGGGGATTGAACCTTGGCTGGGTTATGGTCAGTGGCATATTGCCTCGGCTAAAAATCTTTTTGAAAAGGAAGGTCTAAAACAAGTCGAGATCATTAATTTCGCTGAGGATAAAGATATTAATGCCGCACTGGCGAGTGGGCAGATAGACGCAGCTAATATCGCTACCCATACCGCGATGGGAATGATTTCCGCAGGTCTCCCAGTGAAGATTGTGCTATTACTCGACCAGAGCAATAGCGCAGATGCAATTCTGGCCACTAAAGATATTTTAAGCATTAAGGATCTCAAAGGTAAGCAGGTCGCCTACGAAGAAGGCACAACCAGTGATATTTTACTCAGAAGTGCCATAGCATCTGAAGGATTATCCTTTAATGATATAAAACCTGTTCCCATGCCTGCCGCTTCAGCAGGGAATGCTATAATAGCAGGACGGGTTCCTGTTGCTGTGACGTATGAGCCCTATCTGAGCATGGCCCAAAAAAGCGATACAAATCTTAAGATTCTATACAGTGGTTCCTCTGATCCAGGATTGATCAGCGATGTTCTGGTAATACGTGACGATTTCATCAAGACTCACCCTGATGCCATTAAGGCACTTATTCAGACCTGGGGTAAAGCGCTAGACTATTACAATGCCAATACGACAGAAGGTCGCGCTATTATCTCTAAAGCAGTGGGCACGACTCCAGAAGACTTAAATACGGCATTCGATGGCGTGAAATATTTTACCCTAAGCGATAACAAAGCACTTCTGGCTCACGACTTCACAACGAAAACGTTCCCCCATATTCTTAAAGCAGCAACTGCTGCGGGCATTATCACGCAGCCCATTACAACTGAACAAACCATCGATACTCGTTTCGCAAATGCGCAATAACCACATTAAAGATCTGTCCGCTGATTTTATAAGTGGTGAAGACTTGCACACGGAGGAATTATGAGTTCTCTCGAAACTCAGAAAGTAAATGTCCATGCCAAAAAAAGGCGGTATTCAAACTTATTAACCATAGGGAAAGAGCCTACACGTTCTCAGTTCCTCACAATCTCTGTAGCAGTTTTCGTGCTGCTCCTTCTTATATGGTGGCTTGCGACATCCAGCGGCACCATTAAACCCATTTTCCTGCCAGGAATCGAGAATGTCCTGCTTCGGATGATAACTCTTGCGCAAAACGGAACGTTACAGAGTGATATTGCCAGCAGCCTTTATCGCATGATCATTGCTTTCACTATTTCGTCATTAATGGCAATTATCATTGGTGTTTTAGCTGGGTGCTATGGGTTATTCAAGGCGATTGTTGAACCGCTTGTTGACTTTATCCGCTATATGCCAGTTGTTGCTTTCGTCCCCCTTACCATCTTGTGGACAGGCACTGATGATATACAGAAATTTCTAGTCATCTGGATCGGTACTTTTTTTCAACAGGTACTGATGATGATTGATGCGATTAAACGTGTTCCATCTGATTTTGTCGGTTTGGGCAGGACACTCGGCTTGTCAGACCGAAAAACTCTCCTCCAGATTGTCATTCCTTCCGCGTTACCCTCGATATGGGATGCATTACGCATAAGTCTTGGATGGGCATGGACATGGCTTGTTCTTGCTGAACTTGTAGCATCAACTTCTGGGCTTGGCTATCGGATCGTCGTTTCTCAACGCTATTTTCAGACAGATACGATCATCGGCTACATACTCCTGCTTGGTTTCCTGGGGCTCATTACTGATCAAATTATGCGTGCAGCTGAGCATGTACTTTTCCGTTACAACCGGAGACGTTCCTGATGGCAATTTTGACGCTTAATAAACTGGAAAAAAGTTTCTCATTGGGCAAGACCCGGCGTCAGGTTCTGCATGGCATTGACCTCACGCTCAACGATAACGAGTTCGTTTCTATTGTCGGCTCATCTGGATGTGGAAAAAGTACCATGCTGTCAATAGCTGCAGGTCTGGAGGATTTCGATAAGGGTGATGTTCTTGTTGATGGTGAATCAATAACAGGCCCAGGACTGGACCGTGGAGTGGTATTTCAGTCATACACACTGCTTCCCTGGCTGACAGCTAGAGGCAATATTGAGTTTGCTTTAAAAGCAGCAGGAACACCAGCCAGAAGATGCCGTGAAATCGCTCAAGAACATCTTGAACTTGTGAAACTGGGCAATGCTGCAGACCACTGGCCCAGCGAACTTTCCGGAGGAATGAAGCAACGTGTTGCCATTGCTCGAGCACTTTCCTACCGACCTAAGATTCTTCTGATGGATGAACCGTTTGGTGCTCTTGACGCCATGACTCGCCATCAAATGCAGCAACTACTTATCGAAATCTGGGAGAAACACCGCCTCACAGTAATGTTTGTTACTCATGATATCGAAGAGGCGGTCAGGCTTTCCGATCGGATAGTGGTAATGGGTCAAGGATATATAGACACCACTTTCCATGTTGAGTTATCTCGCCCTCGACAGGAGGGTATAAATCGTGAACCAGAATTCATTGAACTTCAGCATGAAGTACTGAACCGTATTCATCAACACTCCTAATTAACTGTTAAGGATTAAACATGTCTCCGACATTTCATGACCTTTCGAATTCCGAAGTACTGCCAACCCATTTATTCAAACGCACAGAATCTGATTTGTCATTTTTCATCGAAAAGGTCAAGCCGATAATTGAGGCCGTTAGGTCAGAAGGCGACCTGGCTCTAATCCGTTTCGCTCGTGAGTTTGATGGTGTGCGACCAGAGACCTTTTCTATAAAGGCAGAAGAGCAAGAGTTTGAAGACGCATTTGCCCGCGTTGACCCGGAGGTAATCGAATCAATTCGTTTCTCCGTCGAAAATGTTCGTGCATTTCATGAGGCACAGAAACCAGAAGAAATGTGGTGGAAGGAGATGAGACCGGGGGCTTTTGCCGGTGATCGCCATGTTCCGATAGATGCTGTTGCCTGCTATGTTCCTCGTGGTAAAGGCTCATTCCCGAGCGTACTGATCATGACTGCAGTCCCAGCCATCGTGGCGGGAGTCCCGCTTCCGGTCGTAATCACCCCTCCCGGCCCCGATGGGAAGGTCGATGATGCAACGTTGATTGCTGCGCGTCTTGTTGGTATCAAGAATGTGTATAAATGTGGTGGCGCACAAGGTGTGGCTGCAGTCGCGTTTGGAACTCAGTCAGTACCAAAATGCCTCAAAATCGTAGGACCTGGCAGCCCATGGGTAGTGGCTGCGAAACGTCAGTTATCAAGCCTAATTGATCCAGGTATACCAGCAGGGCCGAGTGAGAGCCTGATTCTGGCTGATGACTCTATCGATGGTGCGCTGGCAGCGCTTGATCTTCTTATAGAATCCGAACATGGCCCAGATTCATCAGCTTATTTGGTAACTTCTAGCCCTCGTGTAGCTGAAGAAGCTATTGCCGCATTACCCATGTACTGGAAACAAATTGGAGAAAAACGTGCAGAGTTCTCCCAGAAAGTTTTGTGCGGCTCTCACGGAGGTGTGGTGCTGACAAAGGATTTCTCTACAGCTATTGAGTTCGTAAATCAGTACGCACCTGAACACCTGGAGGTACTTGCACAGGAACCTATGGATGTAATGACGAAAATTCGTAATGCCGGTGAAATATTACTTGGCGAACATACTCCAATCACTCTGGGTAATTTTGTACTTGGCCCTAATGCTGTTCTGCCAACAAACAGCGCAGCGAAAACGTCTGGTCCTCTCTCCGTTTTTGATTACCTCAAGAGAATCTCCATCGCCTATGTAACAAAAAGTGGCTACAAAGATCTGGCACTGCAAGCTAAACGCCTTGCAGAGTATGAAGGATTCCCTGGGCATGCTTTAGCCGTTTCGGACATTCGCCAGGATTTGCTAAAGGGAAGTAAGAATGACTGAACTTTTACGCCCACCCTATGCAGCGGAAGCGCGCAGGTTGACGCAGGAAGGCAAGTGGGAGTTGGCCAGTGAAAAGCTCAGCCAACTGATCACCGAAGTTACTGGCGAACAAACATTAAGCCTGCAGATTAATCGTGACCAATATAGTCTGAATTCTTTGAATGGGCGTGTTTCATTGGTAAATGGCCGTTCCTTTTTCTTTAAGTATCATCATGAAGAGGGAGAAGAGCAGACTATTCAAGAATATTACCGGGCGGCACTTTTGCGAGATCACGGTTTTGATGTAGATATCCCCGTCTACGCCTGCGGAGAACCTGGACGCCAAATTCTACTGTATAAGCTTCGCGATGATAAGCGGCTAGCAGATGTTTGCCGAGAGATTGAGACCAAATCGGACTGGGAGAAAATAGGACCGGTTATCGAAGCTCAACGTTATGCTGATCACAACATTTTATCCCATACGTTACCGACCTTGCGCATGGCGTCAACTGAGAAAGTAGCATCTGAACCCATTCATCAGTTGTTCTGGAATCGGCTAGTTTCGCCTGGCCATGACATCGGCCTTGGTGGTCGTGTAGCCAGCTTTTATGTCAATCAGGAATTTATTCTTGGTGACATGCAGTTGGACTGGCAGACACTGAGTAGTCTCCACTGGCGTATAAATGGCGTGTCATATGACAAAAGTCTGCGAGAGCTCTTTTTAGAGGCTGGTCGTGAGTTAGACCCTCAGAGGTTAGCAGATCATGGAGTCGTTGTTGCTCACGGCGATGCCCATAACGCTAATGTATGGTATGAAAACCATCACAGCAAACCCAGGCTGGTTAGTTTTGATCCTGCCTTTGCCGGAAGTTCCATTCCAGCGTTGCTGGCTGAAATTAAGGCAACTTTCCATAATATATTTGCTCATCCTTGCTGGCTGTATGAAGCGGATGAAGCGGCAGAACGTTATAACGTGAGTGTAGCGCGAGATGGCAATACCCTTACTGTCAACCATGACTGGCAACTGACTCCTTTACGTAAAGCATTCCTTGAAAGCAAAGGGGAATTGTACTGGAAACCTCTGCTGACAGAAATGAAACGAAAGGGATGTCTACCTGATAACTGGCATCAAATTATGCGTCTTGCTCTTTTCTGTTGCCCAACATTAGTTATGAACTTACGGGTTGGTTCTGACAGCGTTCATAATGCAACAAGTTCAGCCATAGGTTTTTCCATTGCAGTCATGCTGGGTTGCGATGGGGATGATTATTTTAGCCGATGGATGTCCGCTCTTATGACGGAGAACTAATATGAAAGCAGTACGCTTATATGGTATCAGGGAAGTTAAAATAGAGCATTCTTCTCCACCGACGTTAAAATCGGGATGGGCTAGAGTTCAAGTACATGCTGCGGGAATATGCGGTTCTGATTTACACAATTTCATAACCGGCAAATGGTTTAGCCGGTTGCCTGTTACGCCCGGTCACGAGTTGTTCGGAGTGATTGCTGAAATTAACGAAAGCGAAAGTCTATTCAGAGTCGGTATGCGCGTCGTCGCTGATTCTCGGGTATGGTGTGGAAGTTGCTTTTTTTGCCTTGCCGGGGAAAATAACCTCTGTGAAGAACTAGGCTTTGTCGGTGAAGTATTCGATGGCGGATTCGCTGAAGAAGTGATACTTCCCCTACAAAACTTACTGATTGTCCCTGATAGTGTTCCTGATGATATCGCCGTGCTGAGTGAACCTCTGGGTGTTGCACTCCGGGTGATTAATCAACTGAACCCATCTGCAGGTGACACGGTTTGTGTAGCTGGTGGGGGGACGATAGGCGGCTTAACCGCATTACTGCTTAGCCGGCTAAAAAAATGCCGGGTTCAGCTACTGGAACCTAATAAACAGCGTTATCAATTACTCTCATCAGTTGTTGGCCTTTCACCGCCCGGCACATTTTCATTAGCCGTTGAAGCTTCCGGACACCCGGCCGCGCTCATTGATCTCCTGAGTAGTATCAGGTCTGGTGGACGCATTGCCCTCGTGGGTATTTTTCATCATTCGAAGGGGCTGGATCTTAATAAGGTAGTTGAAAAAGAGATTACTCTTATTGGCTGTAGTGTGTTCCAAGATGAACAGAATGAGGCATTGCAGGTAATGGCTTCACTGGCGGAGGATTTAAGAAAGCTGATTGCGCCTCCCATTACTCTTGATGAGCTACCGGATGCCTATATGTCTCTCATCTCAGGAGACTCTCACTATCTCAAAACGGTGACCAATCAATGAATGTGTTATCTACATTTTCGCTAAAAGGAAAAAGAGCCCTGGTAACCGGTGCGACCAGAGGAATTGGTTATGTCCTCGCCAGAGCTCTGGCACAGGCAGGAGCCAGCGTCATTATAACTGGCAGGCATCAAGCCACCCTCACTAAAGCGGTTGACGCACTTACCCTGGAAGGTGCTGAAATCACAGGATTACTTCTGGATGTGACACAAACATCTCGCATTACTGAGGTCATTTCTGGCATTGGTAGAATCAATATTCTGATCAATAATGCAGGCATTGAGCAGGTTTGTCCGTCACTTGAAGTAAATGAAGCGCTTTGGGACAACATTGTCGGGACCAACCTGAAAGGGGCTTTTTTCTGTGCTCAAGCAGTAGCGAAAACCATGGCTAGTACTGGAAAAGGTGGAGTTATTATTAACCTCTGCTCATTAACCAGTTGCGTTGGCGTATCTGGCGCAGCGGCCTACGGTAGCTCTAAATCGGGATTGGTCGGGCTAACGAAAGCGCTCAGTACGGAATGGGCGGCTCATAACATTCGGGTGAACGGTATCGGGCCGGGATATTTTGAAACAGAGATGACGCAAGTATTTTATCAAGATGCACAGTGGCGTAGTACTATGCAGCAAAAGATCCCCCTTGGGAGATTTGGTGAGTTAGATGACCTCGCGGGAAGCGTGGTATTTCTTAGCTCAGAGGCCGCTAAATATATTACCGGACAAACTTTATATATAGATGGCGGCTATTTGTCCTCTATTTAACGGTTTTATTGGGCTTTGTTGAATAAATCAGATTTCGGGTAAGTCTCCCCCGTAGCGGGTTGTGTTTTCAGGCAATACGCACGCTTTCAGGCATACCTGCTTTCGTCATTTTGTTCAGCGCTCGTACCAGGGCCATAGCCTCTGCAACCTGACCATCGTAGTCACGCAGTGTCAGTGAACCTCCGAACAGCTGTTTTACCCGGTACATCGCCGTTTCCGCTATCGAGCGACGGTTATAATCTGTTGTCCATTTCCACCGCGCATTACTCCCGGTCAGCCGCTGATTCGCAACAGCACGGTTACGGTCTGCATATTCACCGGGCCAGTAACCCGCGCCTTTTCGGGGCGGGATAAGCGCGCTGATTTTCTTACGCCGCAGTTCATCGTGAAAGAGCCGGGTATCGTAAGCGCCATCGGCGGCGGCTGACCTGATTTTCCGGTGGGTTTGCCAGATAAGACCCGGGAAGGCTTCTGAGTCCGTCACATTGTTCAGCGACAGGTCAGCGCAGATGATTTCATGTGTTTTACTGTCAACGGCGAGATGCAGCTTACGCCAGATACGGCGGCGTTCCTGGCCATGCTTTTTGACTTTCCACTCGCCTTCACCGAAGACCTTCAGCCCGGTGGAATCAATTACCAGGTGTGCGATTTCACCCCGGGTGGGCGTTTTGAAACTGACATTAACCGACTTTGCCCGCCTGCTGACACAGCTGTAATCCGGGCAGCGTAGCGGAACGTTCATCAGAGAAAAAATGGAATCAATAAAACCCTGCGCAGCGCGCAGGGTCAGCCTGAATACGCCTTTAATGACCAGCACAGTCGTGATGGCAAGGTCAGAATAGCGCTGAGGTCTGCCTCGTGAAGAAGGTGTTGCTGACTCATACCAGGCCTGAATAGCTTCATCATCCAGCCAGAAAGTTATGGAGCCACGGTTGATGAGGGCTTTATTGTAGGTGGGCCAGTTGGTGATTTTGAACTTTTGCTTTGCCACGGAACGGTCTGCGTTGTCGGGAAGATGCGTGATCTGATCCTTCAACTCAGCAAAAGTTCGATTTATTCAACAAAGCCCATTCATCACTGAATTACCTGACGCCGGCTGAATTTGCAGCGGGCTGGCGAAACGGGAAATATGAAGAAAAACCAACCGACATTACTAACTGAAGGTTGTATCTAACTCTGGGGGCAGGTCAAAACCGTCCAATCAGAACTCACGTTGATTATCGGTCGCATGGCTTTTAATTTACAACCGCCTTGGCGGTTATTGGGGATGATAAAAGCACAAATGTGAACCCCACAGCCATCGCAGGGGGAGTCGTCACATGCTTCGATCTTTATGGGCGGGAGATCTGGACGAGATAGAGAAGTGATAACCAGTCCTGACGTGTGCTGGCAAAAATGTCGAGAATCGCCTCGTCAGTCTGTTGGTTATAGCGGAAAAGACAGATGTATTTCCCGGTTGGATCTAACCAGCGGCGCAACTTTACGCCGTTGGCCAGCGCGTTTTGTTCAAACGGATATTGAAGGGGATTAGCCTCAATATCGACGATAGCTTGTTCCAACAAATCAGTCGCAAAATCGCGAGCATCATCGTCTGACATTGTTACCGCTTTATAGGACTCAATTACTGATAAAGTTTGTTCTGTTACTTGGGTGGTGATTGCTACCGTCATTTATGGGCCTCATATTATTTATGCCGCTCTGCTCGCCTCCGTGCTAATAGCTCACGGGCGGTTTCGTGGCGGCCGTTCTCAAAATCATGCTGAGACAGGCTAACCAGTTTCAGCATGGCGTTTACTTGCTGCTGCTGGTGGCGTTCAACCAGTTCCGCTTCACGTTCTTCTGCGGTCTGAATAAACAGCTCAGCTGCACCATTTTTTGTCACATACACACCGCCTCTGAAGTTCTGAGGGGTGCCAAGCATCTCCCGAGCAGACTTCTGCGAAATGGTAGTCATGTAGAAAACCTCACTTAATAGGTGTGGCTACACGGATGAAAGCGTCCGCTAGTCACTGGCTCCTTTCTTGTCAGCTTTCCAGGATGGAAGCCGTACGTGCTTTCAAGGTACAGAATATCCAAAAATTCACTCGAGATCAATATTTGTCATAAATTTTACCCCCCCCTCAACCCTTCCGCGTCAGAGCGTCGACGCAGGCGCGCATATCGGTGGGCTCCGTGACTAACCAGAGGTGGCTGATTTTTTTAGCACAAGTTCAGATCTCTGATGAGAGCGGCCCTTGCCTACGGCAAATCGGAAAGGCTGGCGCGGTTGAGCGTCAGGGTGATGTTTTCCGTCTCCGGCGCGCTGGTCACGGGCAGCAGCAACTGTGGTGATGATAGCGTTACGGCAGGGTGTTCAGTAGTAAGGCTCCGGCAGAGGTGACCAAAGGTTTTGATATTGAGGCTGTAATGGCGGAGCGTACTGTAGCGGGTATCGCATTCAGCAGCCTTCTCACAGGTATTTTGAAATAACATACCCTAAATTATTTATGTCCGCTTCTGGCACAAAGCAGACGTTAAGACTTACAGCATCGGGAAACTTCTGGATGCCGCGTCAGCGGCATGGAGGCGCCAGATGAGGTTACATGTGTCTGTGGCGTCAAATGGCGCCGAAAGCCCGGCGTAGCCGGTTACCGGGCTATAAACTCTGCCACCCTACCCCCTGCCCTGATTAGCCTTAACCATCTAACAGCAATGAAGAAGTCAAAGTAATCCCTTTTAACCCCGGTGAGCGGGCTTTACGGCGTTTACGACGTAAAGGGCGTGATTTCCGGGGCCTTAGCGGCGGCAGCTTGCTGCTGACGCTTAGGGGGATGTTCTTCAGTTATTTCAGCGACACCAGGGAACTTAACATGGTAGCTGCAAAGCCATACCCGCGAAAAACATCTCAGACGCCGCTGTACGCGGTCGGAGTGGTCCCGGCAAGGCGACAGCTGCAGCCGGGGTGTATCTCCGCGTTAGCGGGCCGTAGGGCCGCTTACGAGCGTGTACCAAACAACTGACAACAGCTCCACCCACAGCGATGAAGAAGAGTAGTTACAACACCCATCATTAAAAGCGACATCACTCCCGGCCTTCGGCCGGGGGCGGCGGCGCTTTTCAGTGGTGGGGAGGGGCTCCCGGCTGGCAAACCGGCGCCGGTTTTATGATGAACTCCTTTTGAATGCTGTAACTAATTTGCTTCTCCGGTCGGGGCCCGTCGCGAAGCGATGGGAGCTCTCTCTGGTGACCTTCTCCCCGTTGATTAATACACCGTGATGTTAGTAATGTCTTCATAAGCCACATGAGGACATCCCCATGAAGAAGCGTTTTTCCGACGAACAGATCATATGTATTCTCCGCGAGGCCGAAGCCGGCGTTTCTGCCCGTGAGCTCTGCCGTAAGCACGCCATTTCCGACGCCACCTTTTACACATGGCGTAAGAAGTATGGCGGTATGGAGGTGCCTGAGGTTAAGCGCCTGAAGTCGCTTGAGGAAGAGAACGCCAGACTCAAGAAGCTGCTTGCTGAAGCCGGGCGTGGTGAATACTGTGGCTTTTCAGATTTGGCTTTCAGGTGGCTGCGGACAGTATTGCGTGAAATGCCCAGTTCCCTGGCGATGGCCCGGATACTCATTCCCCGCTTGTGCAGGACTTTAATTTCCATACGAATCTCAAAAGTGATCATAAGCTCCCCTGTATTCAGAGGAGCAGATTAACCCCTGGATCAATTTTCAACCGCTGGGGTGGATCAGTTTTGCACCGTTGGTAACACGTGAAGGTCTTTGCGTTAACCACAAGCGGGTTTACCGCATCTATCAACTTAATGGCCTGAGTGTAAAACGCAGACGACGTCGTAAAGGGCTGGCAACAGAACGTCTGCCGCTGCTCCGCCCGATGGCGCCCAATCTGACCTGGTCAATGGATTTCGTCATGGACGCACTGGCCACAGGTCGCAGGATCAAGTGCCTGACCTGCGTGGATGATTTCACAAAGGAATGCCTGACGGTCACTGTTGCCTTCGGGATTTCAGGCGTGCAGGTCACGCGTATTCTGGACAGCATTGCGCTGTTTCGCGGCTATCCGGCTACGATAAGAACCGATCAGGGCCCGGAGTTTACCTGCCGCGCACTCGATCAGTGGGCTTTTGAGCATGGTGTGGAGCTGCGACTTATCCAGCCCGGCAAGCCAACGCAGAACGGATTTATTGAGAGTTTTAACGGACGCTTTCGTGATGAATGCCTGAGGAAGGTGCGAATAAGCAGGTCATTTCTTCCCAAGCTGACTCGCTGATTAAAATT
>NZ_JAWXQV010000003.1:0-15337 GCF_033843325.1 Klebsiella sp. JN_Kp126
GCTACAGTACCTGTCCGTGTAAGGCAAAGTTCATTCCATCGATGATGGATGATACATACGAGAAGAGTAGCGGAGCATCTACAGCAGAATCAGCAGCAGGTTTTGTGGCACCAGGGCAAACTTCCCCGGAATTGCCCTCCTATCTCACTGGTGAGCAAAAGGCAACGGGATTTGTATCTGATTACCCTGTGTTAAAAAACACACATGATTTACCTGATGAAAAGTTAAGAATGATGTTTAAGCAAAATAACCAAGACATCATGTTATTAACTTTACCCGAAGTGTTTGAAATATTGTCATCCTGGGGGGCGTGGAAATACGGCTGGATTGCGATAACTGAAAGCACACCAGGTCAAATAATTGTTAACTATGGTACAAATATAAAGGATGTCGTCACAACATCCATGTTGGTGGGGCAGTTAGGTAGTTTTGGGATAAAGGCCACGGTATATGTGAATCATAAAGGCACAGAATTGATTAAAATCAGTGGCTACCCAGGGGTTAGGAAAATATTAAATGCGCCAGTTTTTTCTGCAAAGAACCCTAAGGTTGTAGATATAGGCATAGGCAAGTATGGTCTGAAGAAATCGATCATAGAAGGTGCAAGATTAACCTTTTATGTGGCTGCAGCATATCGCACTATCGATTACATCATGAATGATGAAACCTCCTTCGCTGAATTTATTGGTAGTCTGGCAACAGATGCAGTTAAAATTGGTATAGCATCTGCTGTCGTTTGGGGGGTGGGACTGGTTCTGGTAACTCCATGGATCGTTGCAAACTTAGCAATAGTTGTTGTCGTTGGCGGTGTTGCTGCCATTACCTTAAATGTTCTTGATGAAAAATTTGGTGCGACTGACAAGGTTGTAGCCTATATAGAGTCAGCACAACAAGAATTTGCAAACAAAGCCAGAGAGGCTGAACAGGGATTACTGGATCTTGGGGCAATGTTTGCTGAACAAATGCTAATTAGAGGAAAGTATGTGATTGTTGAAGAGGTTCGCAATTATATTCGGGATACTCTAACGAGTATTCAACGGAGATTGTACTGATGTTTGAAGAAAAAATTCGTCCTTTTCTTGCTATAGTAATAATCCTTGGCTTATGTGTGCTGAGTATTTATCTTGGGAATAGTATATTTCAGTCATACTTCTCTTTCGAAGATAGCATTGTGTTCTCATGGTTAAGCATTGCATTAATTGCCTTGCCTGTTGTGATGATTTTCCCACTTGCTTATTTTATTCTGATGATTGTTAAGGGTAGGAATTTTGCTTTCAAAAAAATGGATAATTATGTTTCTTATTTGAAGTGGAGTTGCATTGCTATCTTAATATTAGGGGTGTTATTTTCCTGTTTGTACCCCAAAAAATTGCTCAGCAAGGGATATGTTCGTTGTAATGGTGTTCCATCCGGCTGGATGGCAGGAACCGCAACCCGCTACGTTAAAGATCCGTCTATCTGCGTCATAAATTGACAAAATTTAAAATCATCTGGTTACATTACGCAGCCAGATTTTCCAACGTATATAAAATAATAATTAATCAAGGGGAAATAAATAGGGGTTACTTAATGCTGTCTTATTACAATACAAAATCACAATGGGTTATTAATGAAATATTCATTTAAGCAAGGGGGGGTGAAACAATTTAACCATTGGAGAGTGTTATATGTTTTGATAATATATACATGTGATCAAGAAATTAAAGATTATATGGAATTACTTTTGAATCGTCAAAAGTATAGCGCTATTATACAGGTAGACCAGAAAGGATTGTGAGTAACTTTGAAAGTGAAAATATTCCTGATTTACATTTTTTTTGATTGTTAGTGCTGGTTGCTCACATTCTTCCTATATGACCTGTCGTTAACATTACTAGTTAACTGCTGTTCGTATATGCAGATGGGGAACTCTATGTCGTTGTATATTGATGATGTGATGGGTTGTAGAGTCTGAAATAAAAACTGTATGGTAAAAGATATAATGGTGATCTGGCTCCTCAGGTAATTGACTTACGAGTGCGAAACGGCGATTTTTGGAGTGTTATTATTTGGTGTGTTTCATCCTTAGGTTCCCTGTGGTTTGCAAATGATGCATTTAGTGAATTATTTGGATTTGGAAATGACATAGTATTCTCACCGATTGTTTCCGCTCTGTTAATGATTCCGTTAATTCTTCTCTTTCCATGTATATACTGGTATATGGTCATGCGATACGGAGAGGAGCAGGCGATCATCAAATGCAAAAAAACAAACAGGATATTTATAGGTCTGGTTGGTGTTTTTATCGTAAGTTCTGTCATTTTTTCCTTTGTGTATACTTCGACTCTGGAGAGTAAAGGCTATGAGAAATGCACTGGTCGCCCGGATGGATGGATGCCTGGAATGGCCACCGAATACGTACTCCCACCATCAGTATGTGGAGGACGTGGGCTCGCCAGAAAAGGTTCAAACGGTTATGCTCCCACAACATTCAGCCAGTCCCAGGGAGTTGAGAATGATTAAACGTCTGTTGCTTATTTGTGCACCCGTAGCTTTATTTTTACTGGTCAGTACAGCAGTTCTTTCTCTTTCATTTATAGATATCAAATACACGTATGAACCTGTGTTAACTGGAACACGCCTGGATTATCTGGTTGACGAAACCTATTCCATGGCTTGGTTATTCTTTTGTACGTCGAATATTGCATTTTTTTGTTATTTATATCGTATTTTTTTTGGTTTTTAAGCGATTAAGTAAAAAATGTTAGTCGGTACTATCTCATTTCATTAAGTTGTAAGCTGTCATGGCTTCGCTTTATTCCTGAACACAGTAAGACACTCAATTATATTGGTTATCTATGGACGACTTAACCCTGCGTTATTACGACGCCGAAATGCGCTACCTGCTGGAAGCCGGCGAAGAGTTTGCCCGCGCTCACCCCGAGCAGGCGGCAATGCTCAATCTCGATAAAGCGGGTGCGCGCGACCCGTACGTGGAGCGCCTGTTTGAGGGCTTTGCCTTCCTGATGGGGCGTCTTCGCGAGAAACTCGATGACGACCTGCCGGAACTGACCGAAGGGCTGGTCAGCCTGCTGTGGCCGCAATACCTGCGCACCATTCCGTCGATGTCGGTGGTGGAGTTCACGCCCGACTGGCGCGAGATGAAAGAGAAGATGCGTATCGTCAAAGGTTTCGAGGTCAATTCGCAGCCGATCGGCGAGAAGGGCACGCGCTGCCGGTACACCACCACCAAAGAAATCACCCTTCAGCCGCTGTCGCTGGAGCATGCCCGTCTGTCGACTGACCCTGACGGGCGTTCGGTCATCAACCTGCGCTTTAACTGCAGCCATCTCGCCGACTGGAGTCGTGCCGATCTCAGCCAGATCCCGTTCTACTTCAATGCTGACGCACCGCTGGCCTGCGCCATGCATGAAGCCTTTACCATGAACACGGCGCGTCTCTGGCTGCGGATGCCGGGTGATACGGACAGAAAGCCACTCGACGGGTATTTCACCGCGCTGGGATTCGGCGATGATGACGGGCTGTGGCCGAAGGACAGCAGCAGCTTTAGCGGTTATCAGCTTTTGCTGGAGTACTTCACCTTCCGCGAAAAGTTCATGTTCACGGGCCTGCGCGGGCTGGAGACCGTGGTCTTTCCGGCTGAGCTTCCGTGGTTTGAAATCGACGTGGTGCTGGCGGAACGCTGGGAGCATGACTTCAGCTTTACCGAAAAACATCTGCGCCTGAACTGTGTGCCGGTGATTAACCTGTTTCCGCTGGAATCTGACCCGCTGACGCTGAATTCACTGCAGACCGAATACATGCTGCGCCCGATGCGCGTGCAGGATGGCCATACCGAGATTTATGCTGTCGATTCGGTGATATCCTCAAGCCAGTATACCTATGTACCGTTCTCCAGTTTCCGCCACAAAGGCGGCATGATGCGCCATGAAGCGCCGGAGTATTACTACCACACCCGCGTGCGCCGTGGTCCGTCAGGACTGTATAACACGTGGCTTATCCTCGGCGGCGAAGCCTTTGATAATCACACGGTGCCGGAAAACGAAAGCCTGTCCCTCACGCTCACCGGTACCAATGGCCAGCTGCCGCGACGCGCATTACAAAGCACCGTGCTGGATACGGTGATGAAAAGCACCTCGGCCAGCGTCGCCGTGCGTAACCTGTGTGCGCCGACGCTGCCCTGCTATCCCCCGGCACAGGACCGTTTTCACTGGCGCGTGCTGAGCCACCTCGGCAGCGGGTTTCTGTCGATGATGGATAATGCCGACGTGCTGCGCGGCACCCTGGCGCTGTATGAATGGACCGACAGCGAGATGAACCGCCGTCGCCTGGAAGCCATTATTGACGTGAAGCACAGTGAGACCGGGCGATTTGAGCAGGGCTACCTGGTACGCGGCGTGCAGATTGAGGTGACGCTTGACAGCCACGGCTTTGCCGGTCGCGGCGACATCTGCCTGTTCGGCGAGATGCTGAGTCGCTTCTTCGCGCTTTACACCGACATCTATCTGTTTAACCGCCTGATTATTATTCTGCAACCGACCGGAGAGCGCCTGGAATGGGAAGAGAAGCACAACCGCCGCATTCCCGGCTGAGCCCGCGGCTCGCAGCCGACCTGCACCGCATGAATTTTTATCGCTTCTGCCAGCTTCTGGAGAAGCGTAATCCGGACAGGCCGCTGATGGGGTCAACCAGCCACCCTGCTGATGACCCGGTGCGGTTTGCGCCGCATCCGGGGATGGGGTTTCCGGGCAGCGAACTGAAAGCCGTCGAATATGACAAGGATGATGACAGCAGGCCACCTCGCATCCGCACAACCTTTATGGGGATGTACGGTGTCGACTCACCCCTGCCGACAGCCTATCTCGATGACATCACTCAGTGCCGTGAAGGGCATGACGCGCTGCAGGGCTTTCTGGATATTTTCAGCCACCGTATCCTGACGCAGTTTTACCGCATCTGGCGGAAATACTCTTATCCGGCCACGTTTGAGGCAGGGGGAACTGACTGCATTTCGCAGTCGCTGCTGGGTCTGGTGGGGCTGGGTATACCGGGAACCGCAAACCACATCGCCACACCGGTATCCCGCTTTCTGGCGCTGCTCGGTGTGCTGCGCCAACCCGGCAAAACCCAGGAGGGGATGCAGGCGCTGGTGAGACTGCTGGCCCCGGATACTACGGTGCAGGTAAGTCCGTACTGCCTGCGGCCGGTGGAGATCGGCCAGCCGCTGGGTTTTTACGGCGATGACGATTTTCTGCTGGACGGCAATACGCCGCTGGGGGAAGAAGCGATGGATGCGGGCAGTCAGCTGCTGGTTGCGCTCAGGACGGATAACGAACAGGAAGCGCAGGGCTGGAAACCGGATGGTCTGCTGTATCAGGATTTTCTGGTGATGCTGCGTGTTTATCTCGGCTGGCGTTTTAAGGCCAGGATCACCCTGACCACCCGGACCCAACTGCTGGCCGTCCCGCCGCTCGGCGAAGAACCTTTCTGGCTCGGCATGAACGGCGTGCTGGGAGCGGAGGAGGGGGCGTTTGCGGACGATATCCCGCTGACCTTTACGACAGAACTGGGTTACTACACCGGGCTGGTGCCTGCGAAACCACAACAAGGAAATCGACGTGCTAAGTACAAATTTGATTAAGCCCGCGTGCTGGCTACCTGCTCTACTGGCGTTCAGCCTGGTGGGCTGTGGGGTGACGCAGAGTATCACGGATGGCACCAAATCGGTGTATACGGCGGTGTTTTATAAGAAGATTAAGGTGCTGCATCTGGATTTTACAGCCCGTGAAGCACTGAATACGGATTCCCGCGAGAGTAACTCACTCTCCGAGCCGGTGGTGGTTCGTGTCTACCAGTTGAAAGACCGCAAAACCTTCGACAAAACGGTTTATCAGCAACTCCTCAAGAACGGCGACACGATCCTGCAAGCCGACCTGCTGGCGACCCGCGATGTGGTGATAAAGCCGGGTGGGGATGCGAATCTTGATATGCCAATGAAAGAAGGCGCGCAGTTTGTCGCGGTGGCCGGACTGTTCCGCCATCCGGATATGGTCAACAATACCTGGAAGCAGGTTCTCAGACGTGAAGATCTCGATCCGGATAAACCCCGTGTTCTGGAAGCTGGAAATAACCACCTTGCATTACAGCCGCTGAAGGAGGACTAATGCCACAGGGACACAACACACCCTCGCTGTATGAAATGCTAAGTGGTAATCCCGCCAGTCAGCAATGACGTCAAGGACATAGCGGAGATAGCTTTCTGGCTACATAGGCCTGGTTCCATTTTAAATTCAGGAGAATGGCGAGTTCATTTGATGAAATGCCTTTTCATTACGTTATTTAACAGCTCAATTGTAAGGCCGATCGCAAAATTTACCCTGATGGCAATATCCATAAGCTCGATTGATGTTCGCCCGGCGCCAGCGGGTGTTATTTTTGTGTGTAAGAAAACGCAATACTGAGGGGGTAAGAAACAGAAAAACTTAATCTTTTCTTAATATTTCCGCCCAACAACCTTTATCTCTTTAGCCGCGCCCCACGAATCTTCCTTTAAATTACGCCAGCGTCACAAAAGCCGTAAAAAAACAAACCCCGGCGTTGCAAGGCTCTGGCGTCCCGCTATATGTTAAATTTAAGTTTAATAATTGATATCTAAAGGTTGATTTTATGTATATTAAAATTAGTGGGTTAGTGATTTCACTGACGGCAGCTATCTCCGGACAGGTCCTTGCCGCAGTTCCTCAGGGCTATCCGGCGGATTATCAAAAGGTGGTGGAGGCCGGGATTAAAGAAGGCAAAGTGGTTATCTATTCAACGACCGATACCAAGGCCGCAGGCCCGTTAATTAAAGGCTTTGAAGCGCAATATCCCGGCATTAAAGTTGAATATAACGATATGAACAGCACCGAATTGTACAACCGCTATATCAGCGAACAGGCGGCGGGCGGCGGCAGCGGCGACGTGGTCTGGAGCTCTTCCATGGATACGGCGCTGAAGCTCGCCACCGATTACGCCGAAGAGTACGCCTCGCCGGAGCGGGATAAGCTGCCAAAATGGGCGGTCTGGCAACACAAAGCCTACGGCACGACCTACGAGCCGGTGGTCTTTATCTACAATAAGCGGCTGATCCCTCAGGGTGAAGTACCGGACTCGCATACCGCGCTGGCGAAGCTGATCGCCGGCCAGGCCGATAAATTCAAAGGTAAGGTCACGACTTATGACATTGAAAAATCGGGTCTGGGTTTTATGCTGGCGGTACAGGACAGCAAAGCCGATGCCAGCTACTTTGACGATCTGGCGGGCATAGCGAAAGGCGGCCTGACCGTGCAATCGTCCACCGGTACGATGATGGAGCGCGTCTCCTCCGGGGAAAACCTGATTGGCTACAATATTCTCGGATCCTACGCGGAGGCGCGGGCCAAAAACGATCCTTCGCTCGGCATCTCCTATCCGAAAGATTATGTACTGGTGCTCTCGCGGGTCTCTTTTATTACCGCAGAAGCCGAGCACCTTAATGCCGCGAAGCTGTGGTTTGATTACGTGCTGTCGGAAAAGGGACAAAGCATCCTGGCGAACCAGGCCGATATTCCCTCCCTGCGCAATGATATCGAAGGTAAAAATGATATCGACGGTATGACCAAAATGCTCGGTAGCGCGCTGAAGCCTATTCCGGTCGATGAAACGCTGCTGGCGTATCTTGAGCCGAAACAACGACTGGAATTTATCAAACAATGGCGCACCGCCGCGGCGAAATAACCCTCCGGCGCTGCGCATCATTTCAGGATGCGCAGCCCGCTTAACGCCCGCCAGGTTTAAAGGGAACGCTTATGAATGTCTTACGTCGAAAATGGCAGGGTTTGCCGCGCGGTATCGTCGTCGTGATGACGGCGCTGGCGATTTATGTCCCGCTGTTATTTATCGTGGTGCAGAGCTTTCTCTCGGCGCCTTTTTTTGCCCGCACGAAATCGTTCAGCCTCGAAGCCTTCGCCTTCATCTTTAGCGACCCGGATTTTTATCTGGCGCTCAAGTCCGGGTTTATTCTGGCGTTTGGTCTGGTGGCGATTGCCATCCCCCTCGGCGGGATCCTCGCCTTTTTAATGGTACGTACCGATTTACCCGGGCGGCGGTTTATCGAGCCGCTGATTCTGGTACCGATTTTCGTTTCGCCGATGGTACTGGGCTTTGGTTACGTGGTGGCGGCCGGGCCGGTGGGCTTCTTTTCGCAGTGGGCCGAGCAGCTGATCGGCTTCGTGCCGTGGAATATTTACTCGATGTTCAGCATCGTGGTAATTGCCGGGCTGACGCACGTTCCGCATGCCTATCTCTATATCTCTTCCGCGCTGCGCAGCGTCGGATCGGATGTCGAGGAGGCCGCGCGGACGGTGGGCGCATCGCCGCTGCAGGTGATGACCTCGGTGAGCCTGCCGATGGTGCGACCGTCGATACTCTACGCCTGCGTACTGCTGTTTTTCCTCGGCCTGGAGGTATTTGGCCTGATGCTGGTGCTGGGCGATCCGGAAGGCAACATGGTGCTGGCGACCTATCTCTATAAGCTTACCAACAAGCTCGGCACGCCTTCTTATCACCTGATGGCGGCGGTGGCGGTGGTCCTGATCTGCATCACCGTTCCGCTGGTGATGCTCCAGCGCCGCCTGATGCGCACCGCCAACCGCTTTGTCACCATGAAGGGAAAAGCGTCCCAGGCCCGCGCGCTGCCGCTGGGGAAATGGCGCTGGGTCGCCGGGGTTGTGGTGGTGGCATGGCTGACGGTCACCATTGGGGTGCCGCTGATCGGCGTGGCGCTGCGGGCCTTTATTTCAAACTGGGGCGTGGGCGTTTCGCTGTGGGATGAACTCTCGCTGGCGACGTTCCGTAACATCTGGCAGCAGCCGAATCTGCTGCGCGCCATCGTTAACTCCATGGCGATTGGGGTGATTGGCGGCGCGCTGGCGGTGGTCTGCTATCTGTTCGTGGGCATCGCGATGCACCGCAAACCGGATAACGTCACGCGCTTTCTGGACTATAGCGTGCTGGTGCCGCGCGCGGTGCCCGGGCTGCTGGCCGGGCTGGCGTTTCTGTGGGTATTTCTGTTTCTGCCGATGTGGCTCGATCAGTCGCTGAAAAACGGCTGGCTCTCGGCGCTGCCGGTGGCAGACTGGCTGCGTGAACATCTGATCGTTCAGCTGCGCGCGCTGCGTAACACCATTTTTAGCGTCTGGCTGGCCTATACCGTCGTATGGATGGCTTACGGGCTGCGGCTCATCTCCTCGACGCTGCTGCAGGTAGCGCCGGAGCTGGAGGAGGCCGCACGCAGTACCGGCGCATCGCGCGGGCAGATCACCCGCCACGTCACGGTTCCGCTGTCGCGCTACGGCTTAATCGGCTCCTGGCTGCTGATGTTTCTTATCTTCGAGCGCGAATATTCCACCGGGGTTTATCTGCTCTCTCCGGGCACCGAAACCATCGGTTCGATGCTGGTGTCGCTGTGGGCGGCGGGGGCTATCGATATCGTTGCCGCGCTCTCCTTTATTAATATTCTGCTGGTGGTCGTGGGCCTGGGTATCGCCCTGCGCTTTGGAGTGAAATTACATGATTGAATTATCGGTAGAAAACCTGCATCTGACCTACGGTGATAATCCGGTGCTCAAGGGCGTGTCAATGGAACTGAAGCGGGGTGAGGTGGTCTCGCTGCTCGGGCCATCGGGCAGTGGAAAAACCACGCTGCTGCGGGCGGTAGCCGGGCTGGAGAAGCCGACCAGCGGCATTATCACTATTGGTAAAACCCGCGTCTATGACGGCAACCCGCGTAGCGAAATCCCGGCGGAGGCGCGCAACCTGGGGCTGGTATTTCAGTCCTACGCGCTGTGGCCGCATAAAACGGTGTTTGAAAACGTGGCGTATCCGCTGAAGCTGCGTAAGGTTGCCGCCGCGGAGATCAAGCAGCGGGTGCAGACCGTGCTTGAACAGCTGGGTCTGGGGCATCTTGGCAATCGCCATCCGCACCAGCTCTCCGGAGGGCAGCAGCAGCGCGTGGCCATCGGCCGGGCGCTGGTTTACAACCCGCCGGTAATTCTGCTGGATGAGCCGCTGTCGAACCTTGACGCCAAGCTGCGGGAAGAGGCGCGGGTCTTTTTGCGCGAGCTGATCGTCAAGCTGGGGCTGTCGGCGCTGATGGTCACGCACGATCAGAACGAGGCGATGGCGATTTCCGATCGCATTCTGCTGCTCAATAACGGGGTGATCGAGCAGCAGGGAACGCCGCAGGAGATGTACGGTAGCCCGAGAACGCTATTTGCCGCCGAGTTTATGGGCAGCAATAACCGGCTGCATGGCACCGTCACCGCTCTGGATAATGGTCGGGCGCGAATTGAGGGCGCCAGCTGGGCGCTGTGGGGGATGGTCGGGGAGGGGGTCAAGGTGGGGGAAGAGGCGACGGCGGTGATCCGCGTTGAACGCCTGCGCATCGCCTCAGCGCCTGAGGAGAATATGCTGGCATTGCCGCTGCTGACCAGTATGTATCTCGGCGACCGCTGGGAGTACCTGTTTCGCACCGAGGGCGATGATTTCGCCATTCGCGCCTACGGCAGCGCGCTGCGCGATGCCGAGCGCTGCCATCTGGCCTTGCCCGTCAGCGACCTGTGGATCTTCCCTAAAGGGTGAGATAAAAAAGCCCCGGCGCTGAAGCCGGGGCAAACCATGTCAGAGCTTATTTATTATTAGCTAAATACCATGCCGCCATCGATCAGCAGCGATTGGCCGGTCATATAGTTGGAGTCCGGACCGGCGAGATAAGAGACGCAGGCCGCGACGTCTTCCGGCTCGGAAAGCCGTCCAAGGGTAATGCGTTTGGCGAACTCCTGGGTCCCGTAGCCCAGCGGTTTACCCGCCGCTTCGGAAACCTGACGGTCGATTTCCGCCCACATTGGGGTTTTAACGATCCCCGGGCAGTAGCCGTTAACGGTAATTCCCAGATGCGCCAGATCGCGGGCGGCGGTTTGCGTCAGGCCGCGCACGGCAAACTTACTTGAGCTATAGACCGCCAGTTCCGGGTTACCCACGTGGCCCGCCTGGGAGCAGGCGTTGATGATTTTGCCGCCGTGGCCCTCTTTTTTAAACGCCTCTACCGCGGCCTGGATACCCCAGATAACGCCTTTGACGTTGATATTGTAGACTTTATCGATCACGTCCTCGCGAATCTCTTCGATAGGCGTGGAGGGGGCCACCCCGGCGTTGTTCACAATCACGTCAAAACCGCCCAGGCCCTTCCGCGCCTGTTCTACGGCGGCAAAAACCTGGTCGCGTTTAGAGACATCCACCTTCACCGCCAGCGCCTGACCGCCGCCGCGGTTAATTTCATCGGCGACCGCCTGCGCGGTGGCGTCATTGTAATCGGCGATAGCCACGGCAAAACCATCTTTAACCAGGCGAAGGGCGATAGCTTTCCCGATGCCCTGGCCCGCGCCGGTCACGAGTGCGACTTTTTTCATTGCTGGATTCCTTCTGTAGTAACTCAAAGTATTTGACTGAGATGAAGCTGGCCCATCAGCAGCGGGTTGTCGCTGTAATCAACGGGGATGGCGACCACGGCGGGGCCGTCGACGTCCATCGCCGCCCGCAGCGTCGGCTCAAGGGCGGCAGCGCTCTCTACCGCAAACCCTTTGGCGCCGAAGGCTTCGGCGTAGGCTTTAAAGTCCACCGGACCGAACTCAACGCCGGAGAGCCGCTGGTATTTTTTCTCTTCCTGAATCGCCACCATGTTGTAGCCGTTATCGACCCAGATGATATGCAGGACGTTAGCTTTTAGCCGTACGGCGGTCTCCAGCTCCATACTGGATTGCAGGAAGCCGCCGTCGCCGGAAACCGAAACCACTTTGCGCTGCGGATTCACCAGCCAGGCGCCAATCGCCCAAGGCAGCGCCACCCCCATGGTCTGCTGGCCGTTGGAAATCATGACCTGACGGGCGCGGAAGCTGTAGAGATAGCGGGCGATCCAGATGTGAAAGCTCCCCATATCGACGGTCAGCGTCACGTCGCTGTTGACGATGTCCTGCATGGCGCGAACGATGCGCAGCGGATGAAGGGCAAACTGGTTCAGCTGCGCGCCGCGGCGGTCGAGCAGCTCCCGCTGATGCTGGCGGTCAACCAGGATCTCGGCGGCCTGCGGCGACAGCACCAGCTGGTGGTCGATACGCTGAGAGAGTTTGTTCAGAGTGGCGGCAATATTGCCGACCAGCTCGATGTCCGGGGTATAGTTGCGCTCTTCGTAAGCCGGCAGCACGTCGATATGCACCAGCGTGGCGTTGCCGTTATTCCACATGGCCGGTTCGTACTCCACCGGGCTATAGCCGATGCAGATGACCAGGTCGGCGAGATGCAGGAGTCGATCCCCCGCCTGGTTATTGAACAGCCCAACCCGCCCGGCGAAGCGGGTAAAGTGGTCCTGATTCACCGCGCCGGCGGCCTGATAGGTGCTGGTAACCGGGATATGGCTTTTTTTCAGCAATTCACGCAGCGCCGCGCTGTTTTCCGCCTGGCTGGCCATCAGGCCGAGCAGGAATATTGGATTTTTAGCGCCGGCAATCATCTTCGCGACTCGCTCAATGGCTTCGTCCGGCGCCGCACCGGTCTGCGGCGCATCGCTGGCGGGCAGAACCCTGGCGTGGGCCGGCTCGTCGACCACGTCCTGCGGCAGGCTGACGAAGGCGCTGCCGGGACGTCCCTGCTCGGCGGCGCGAAACGCGTTGGAAACCACTTCCGCCAGCGCTTCCGCGGCGGTGACTTCCACCGAGTATTTGGTTACCGGACTAAACATCGCCACCGTATCCATACTCTGGTGCACCTGTTTGGCCTTGTCGGCGCGTTTTACCGCACCGCCCAGCGCCACCACCGGGTCGCCTTCGCTGTTTGCGGTGGCCATGCCGGTAATCAGGTTGGAGCAGCCGGGGCCGGACGTGACCAGCGCGACGCCCGCTTTCCCGGTGATGCGGCCAACCGCGGCGGCCATAAACGCGGCGTTGGCTTCGTGGCGTACCGGAATAATGCGAATGGAGGAGTCCAGCAGCGAATCGAAGACTTTATCGATTTTGGCCCCTGGAATGCCGAACACCTGTTGTACGCCCTGCGCCTCAAGCTGGCTGACGATAAGGTCGGCGCCGTGCGCCCACTGGCGCGGTTGATGTTGATTATCCACGAGAATCTCCTTAGTTTTCGACTGAGCGAATGGCGGCATCAAGATTGTCAGGATGCAGATCCGCCTGCAGGAAGGCGCTATCGGCAGGAAGGTCAATCATCAATTTGTGGATCTCACCAAAGGTCAGCACGCCGTGGTCGAGCTGATAATCGAGCAGATGGCCGCCGCCCTGGCGGTCATCGGTGATGAAGTGTTCGTGATAGCCGGCAACGTTAATGCCCTGCATATGCTGCGGCGTGCGAAACCCCACCAGTACCCCTTCGCGCTGGTTGAAGTGGAAAACGGGCTGGTCGTCGAGCACGTCGGTCATCGCCCGGTAGGGCGGCGTCTGGCGCGGTACGGTGCGGGTATGGGCGTGGCGAAAATGGCCGTTGATACGCAGGGCGCAGAACAGATTATCGGAGGGGATTTGCCGGTCGATAATGTCGTGCAGTTGTTCGCGGCTGACCGGTTTATCAAACGTTTTGCGGTACTGCGGCTGAAACCAGGTCATCACCGCGAAGGGCGTACGCTGCTCCATGCGGGCTTTGCGGGCGCTGCCGTCGGCGCGCAGCTGGTAAACCTCGCTGCTAAACGCGATCAGCTCGCCGTCCAGTTCATTAAAGGTGCCCAGGCCGAAATCGCCGTGGGTGAGCAAATCGGCGATGGTGGTATTGCCCTCATAAACGCCGCTCAACAGCGCGCTCATCAGAGAAGTCTGGTAGATGACGCTATCGGGATGTTGTGCGGAAAATCCTCGTAGAGTTTCACACAGGCTCTCTTCGCAAGAGCATTCAGCAGAATGGTTCATTACCCGCTTCCTCGTTCAACGAATATCAGAAAGGTTAAATAAATGTTGACCCGATTCAGCTCACAGTTCCAATATAGAATCTATGATTGTTTGAGACGTTTTCGATATGGAACTTCGTTATCTGCGCTACTTCGTCGCCGTCGCCGAGGCGCGACACTTCACTAAAGCGGCAAAAGAACTTGGCATCTCCCAGCCGCCATTAAGCCAGCAAATACAGCGACTTGAACGGGAAATTGGCACGCCGCTTTTCCGCCGTTTAACCCGCGGTGTCGAGCTGACGGAAGCGGGGGAGTCGTTCTATGAGGATGCCTGCCAGATCCTGGCATTAAGCGACGCGGCGCTGGAAAAGACCAAGGGGATCGCCCGCGGCTTGAACGGCCGACTCTCGCTGGGCATTACCAGTTCTGATGCCTTTCATCCGCAGATCTTTAGCCTGCTCCAGCAGTTTCAGCACAGTCACCCGGGAGTCACGTTACATCAGGTCGAGGGCAATATGGCGACGCTGATGGGGGCGCTTGGCGAAGCGGAGCTGGATATCGCTTTTGTGCGCCTGCCCTGTGAAAGCAGTAAAGCGTTCAACCTGCGAATTATCGACCAGGAGCCGATGGTGATTGCGCTGGCGCGTTCGCATCCGCTGTCGTCCCACAGCGAGCTGACGCTGGAGCAGTTAACGGACGTGGCGCCGATTCTTTTCCCGCGGGAAGTGGCTCCGGGGCTGTATGAGCTGGTGTATAACAGCTATCTGCGCGCCGGTATTGATATGCAACGAACGTATCAGTCATCGCAAATATCATCGTCGTTAAGCATGGTGGAGGCCGGATTCGGGTTTGCGCTGGTGCCGCAGTCCATGACCTGCATCACGCTACCTAACGTCAGCTATCACCCTTTGTCGGGCACGCCGCTAAAAACCGATATTGCTATCGCCTGGCGACGCTACGAGCGCTCGCGCACGGTGAAGCGTTTTCTGGCCATGTTTTAATCCGCTCGGTAGCGCCTGGAGCCGGTGTTTATGAAAGATAGACATTGGCGGCGGTTGGCCCTCGCAGTCCGTTAACGCGACGAAATTCAACGCGGATTCCTGGGCTGATTGTGGTGGGTTCGCCGGGCGATAATGCGGAAATATGAACCTGAACGTCTTTACGACCATCGGAGGGGATTATCAGGCCTTTGCCTGTTTTATTATCAAATGCTTTGACAATACCTGTCATTTTTTGGAACAACGAAATACCTTTTAAATATGAAAACCGGCACGACTATACAGTAAGCGCGCGGGAAGTCTATTCAAATCAAAATAAAACCCGCGCTGGCGCTGAGGGATCCCCATAAAACAGTGCTAATAAACCAGCACCATACTTCGG
>NZ_JAWXQV010000004.1:0-14740 GCF_033843325.1 Klebsiella sp. JN_Kp126
CGACCTTCGGGTTATGAGCCCGACGAGCTACCAGGCTGCTCCACCCCGCGTCCGTGGAAGCGCACTATACTCCGCTAACGTTTTGATGCAACCCTTTTTGGCAGAAATCATCAATTTTGTAAAAAATGGTGCATATAGAATCACTTCCAGCCTATTTTTTGCGCAAAACTGCCTTTGCGGTGCCGAAGCGCATTTCATTAGCCCTGGGGGTTTGTTATCTTCATCACGCACCCGGGCTTAGCAGCATAAAGAAGAGATACCATGAAAGGACGTTGGGCAAAATACGCAGTAACAGGCGCGATGCTGGCAATGCTGGCCGCCTGTTCCTCAAAACCGACCGATCGCGGTCAGCAGTATAATGAAGGTAAACTCACCCAGCCGTTTTCACTGGTTAACCAACCTGATGCGGTCGGCTCGCCGATCAACGCCGGCGACTTCTCCGAGCAGGTGAGACAGATTCGTAGCGCCTCTCCGCGCCTCTACACCAGCCAGAGCAACGTCTACAATGCGATTCAGGAGTGGCTGCGTTCCGGCGGCGACACCCGCACGCTGAGCCAGTTTGGTATCGACGCCTGGCAGATGCAGGGGACGGATAACTACGGTAACGTCCAGTTTACCGGCTACTACACGCCGGTGGTGCAGGCGCGCCATACTCGCCAGGGCGAGTTCCAGTACCCGATTTACCGGATGCCGCCGAAGCGCGGCAAGCTGCCGTCCCGCTCCAGCATCTACGCCGGGGCCCTGAGCGACAACTACATTCTGGCCTACAGCAACTCGCTGATGGATAACTTCATCATGGACGTGCAGGGCAGCGGCTACATTGACTTTGGCGACGGCTCGCCGCTGAACTTCTTCAGCTATGCCGGGAAAAACGGCTGGCCGTACTACAGCATCGGTAAAGTGCTGATCGACCGCGGCGAAGTGAAGCGCGAAGATATGTCGATGCAGGCGATCCGCGAATGGGGCGAAAAACACAGCGAGGCGGAAGTCCGCGAGCTGCTGGAGCAGAACCCGTCGTTCGTCTTCTTTAAACCGCAGTCTTTTGCGCCGGTGAAAGGCGCCAGCGCGGTGCCGTTGATCGGCCAGGCATCGGTGGCTTCCGACCGTTCCATTGTTCCTGCCGGCACCACGCTGCTGGCGGAGGTGCCGCTGCTGGATAATAACGGCAAGTTTAACGGCCAGTACGAGCTGCGTTTAATGGTGGCTCTCGATGTTGGCGGGGCGATTAAAGGCCAGCACTTCGATATTTACCAGGGCATTGGCCCGGATGCCGGGCATCGTGCCGGCTGGTATAACCACTACGGCCGCGTATGGGTGCTGAAAAACGCTCCGGGTGCGGGCAACGTCTTTAGCGGCTAGTACGCCGGTTCTCTTCCCCGGTCGCGCTGCGCTTACCGGGGCTACGGCTGATTTTGTCACCCAGGTAAGGCGCTTGCGCCGCGACCCGGGAATGTCCACTAATTCTGAGGTTTTATGTCTGTTGTAATCAGCGATGCCTGGCGCCAGCGTTTTGGCGGCACGGCGCGTTTATATGGTGAAAAGGCGCTGCAATGTTTTGCCGACGCGCACGTCTGCGTGGTCGGCATCGGCGGCGTAGGCTCATGGGCGGCAGAAGCGCTGGCGAGAACCGGAATTGGCGCGATTACCCTGATCGATATGGATGATGTCTGCGTGACCAACACCAATCGCCAGATCCACGCCCTTGGCGGCAACGTTGGCCTGGCGAAAGCCGAGGTGATGGCGGAACGTATTCGCCTGATCAACCCCGAGTGCCGGGTCACGGTGGTGGACGATTTTGTCACCCCGGAAAACGTCGCCGAGTATCTTGGCGTTGGCTTTAGCTACGTGATTGACGCCATCGACAGCGTGCGCCCGAAAGCGGCGCTAATCGCTTACTGTCGTCGCCATAAGGTTCCGCTGGTGACCACCGGCGGCGCGGGCGGGCAAATCGATCCGACGCAAATTCAGGTCGCCGATCTGGCGAAAACCATCCAGGATCCGCTGGCGGCAAAGCTGCGTGAGCGTTTGAAGAGCCAGTTTGGGGTGGTGAAGAACAGCAAAGGTAAGCTCGGCGTGGATTGCGTGTTTTCCACCGAAGCGCTGGTTTATCCGCAGGCGGACGGCAGCGTTTGTGCGATGAAAAGCACCGCTGAGGGGCCGAAGAGAATGGACTGCGCATCCGGCTTTGGCGCCGCGACGATGGTGACCGCGACCTTTGGTTTTGTCGCCGTCTCCCACGCGCTGAAGAAAATGCTGGCGAAGGCGGAGCGGCAGACGGCGTAAATTCCCGGGTCGCGGCGCAGGCGCCTTACCCGGGCTACAAAACTGCGCACCTGTCCGGGCGACAAAACCGCATGAACCCGTAGCCCGGGCAAGGCGCGTCAAGCGCCGCCCCCGGGATAAGCTTAAACCTCAACCTCGCGGGCGGCGGCGAGCACCGCTTCGCTCAGGGCGCTGAGCCCCTGACTGCGCGAGGCGCTCAGCTGGCCGCGCAGCCCCAGCGCATCAAATAGCGCCAGCGGATCCTGCGCCAGCAGCTCAGCGGCGCTTTTGCCTTCTATGGCGGTCAACAGCACCGCCAGCATGCCGCGCACGATGCGGCCTTCGCTATCGCCGAAGAAATGCAGCTTGCCCTCGGCGTCAACGACGTGCCCCAGCCAGACGCGGTTTTCACAACCGGCAATCTCTTTGGCTCGCGCTTTCAGGTCGTCCGGCAGCGCGGGAAGCTGCTTACCCAGTAAAATCAGCTGGCGGTATTTATCTTCCCACTGGCTGAGCGGGGTAAAGGTCTGCTGTAGAGATGCCTCGGTGATGCGGGTACCAAAAGGGTGAGAAGTCGTCATTAATCCACCAGTATTTCCAGAGCGCGGTCCACGGCGTGCACCAGCGCGTAAACATCGTCTTGCGTGTTATAGGGCGCGAAGGAGGCCCGTAGCGTGCCGCTGACGCCAAGCGCCGCCAGCAGCGGCTGGGCGCAGTGCTGACCGGCGCGCAGCGCGATCCCCGACTCCGCCAGCAGCGTCACCATATCGCTATGGTGAACGCCGTCAAAATCAAACGCCAGCAGGCTGGCGTCCTGGCAGCGGAAGGAGCGGAAGCCCGGACGTTTCGCCAGTTCGTCTTCCGCCAGCGTCGCCAGGCCGCGGCTCCAGTTTTCCGCCTGCGCGATGTCCGTTTCCTCCAGCCACTCCAGCGCCGCGCTCAGGCCGATCACCCCGGCGATATTGGGCGTTCCCGCCTCGAAGCGCCAGGGGGCGGGCTGGGTTTTGAAGCCATCGAAGGTGACTTCGGTAATCATTTTTCCGCCGCCGAGCCACGGCGACATCTCCGCCAGCCGTTCGCTTTTGCCATACAGCGCGCCGATGCCGGTCGGCCCGTAGAGCTTATGGCCTGAAAAAGCATAAAAGTCGATATCCAGCGCCTGGACGTCCGCCGGGAAATGTACCGCTCCCTGCGCGCCGTCGACCATCACCACCATCCCGGCAGCGCGGGCCTGGCGTATTGCCAGCGTCAGATCCGGACAGCCGCCGGTGACGTTGGACATCTGGCCAATCGCCAGCACCCGGCTGCGCGGCGTGATAAGCGCGCCAAGCGCCGCCACGTCCGGCAGGCGGTTGCCCGCCAGCGGCAGCTTCACCACCCGCGCGCCGGTTTGCCCGGCAACCATTAACCACGGCACCAGGTTGGCGTGATGCTCTGCTTCGCTGACGATAATCTCATCGCCGGGTTTCAGGCGCGGGCGCACGTAGCTCTGCGCCACCATATTAATGGCTTCGGTGGTGCCGCGCGTCCAGACGATATCCTGGCCGGAAGGGGCGTTGAGCAGCGTTGCCACCCGTTCGCGCGCGTTTTCATAGCGTTCGGTTAGCTGACGGGCGGTGGCGAACTGGCTGCGGTGGACGTTACCGGCGCTAAGGCGATAGAACTGGTCGCTGGCCTCAATGACCGCCAGCGGTTTGAGGGTTGTCGCGGCGCTATCAAGATAGACGCCGGCGTCGGCCAGCGCCGGGAACTGGGCGCGAAATTGGACGGGGTTGAATGCGTTCATGAGATTCCTCGTATCGATATCAGGATCGTCGCGCAAATCGGCGGGTGATACAAGGTTTCTGCTAACGACTGGAATTTTCTGAATATGGCTTCGGGTGGGTAAAAGATAGTTATGCTGAATAGTGTTGGGTTTGCGTTTTAACCTGGTACAGAACGAATCATAAACAGTATAAATAGTCGAAAGGAGAGAAAGATGAAAATGAATAAGACTGCCGCAATTATTTCTGCCTGTGTGCTGACCTTTGGCCTGAGCGCCTGCTCCTCCAACTACGTGATGCATACCAACGATGGGCGCACCATCGTGACCGACGGCAAACCGCAAACGGATAATGATACTGGCATGATTTCGTACAAAGATGCCTGGGGTAACAAGCAGCAGATTAACCGTTCTGACGTAAAACAGCTGGGCGAGCTGGATAAGTGATTTCGGTATAGCAGGCAAAAAAAAAGCACCGCGCAGTGCGGTGCTACATTAAATCACTATGGACAGACAGGGTAAATGTACAGGAAGTGAAAAGGGGTAGCTGAGCTACCATGGTCCGCAAACCCGGACCAATTGCAAACACAACAACACAACATCACAACCGTAAGCCAAAAGCTTGTTGGAACACGCATTCCAAAAAAAGCTCTTCGTTCCGGCTCAGGAAGTGCCGCCACTATAGGTATTTGCTGGTAGAAGCTCAACGGACAAATTATAATAGCTCAGATAAAAAAAACTAATAGGTTAACTATTGTTTCCTGTTTGTTAAATTGCCTTAACATCTAAGCCAGAATAACTATGTCCAAGCGTTTGCCACCTCTGAATGCATTACGTGTTTTTGATGCAGCCGCCCGCCATCTTAGCTTCACTCGCGCCGCCGATGAGCTTTTTGTGACGCAGGCCGCAGTCAGCCACCAAATCAAGTCCCTGGAGGATTTCCTCGGCCTCAAGCTGTTCCGTCGACGCAATCGTTCTCTTCTTTTGACGGAGGAGGGGCAGAGCTATTTTCAGGATATCAAAGAGATTTTTTCGCAGCTCACCGAAGCGACCCGCAAGCTTCAGGCCCGAAGCGCAAAAGGGGCCTTAACCGTCAGTATGCTCCCCAGTTTTGCCATTCAGTGGCTGGTGCCAAGGCTCACAAGCTTTAACTCAGCTTATCCGGGAATCGACGTCAGGATCCAGGCCGTGGACCGTCAGGAGGATAAGCTGGCCGACGATGTCGACGTGGCGATTTTTTACGGCCGCGGCAACTGGCCGGGGCTGCGGGTGGAAAAGCTGTACGCCGAATATCTGCTCCCGGTGTGCTCACCGCTGTTGCTCACCGGCGATAAAGCGTTGAAAACGCCTGCCGATCTGGCGCAACATACCCTGTTGCACGATGCTTCCCGCCGCGACTGGCAAACTTATACCCGCCAGTTAGGTCTAAACCATATTAATGTTCAACAGGGACCGATATTTAGCCACAGCGCAATGGTGCTGCAGGCGGCAATCCATGGACAGGGGGTCGCGCTGGCCAACAATGTAATGGCGCAGTCCGAGATTGAGGCGGGCCGTTTGGTCTGCCCGTTTAATGATGTTCTGGTCAGTAAGAATGCGTTTTATCTCGTTTGTCATGACAGTCAGGCAGAACTGGGTAAAATAGCCGCCTTCCGCCAGTGGATTCTGGCAAAAGCGGCTAATGAACAAGAAAAATTTCGCTTTCGTTATGAACAATAAATCATCGTAGGGTGAACACATGACCAGCCGTTTTATGCTGATATTCGCCGCGATAAGCGGTTTTATCTTTGTGGCTTTGGGCGCGTTTGGCGCGCACGTTTTAAGTAAAACGATGGGCGTTGCGGAAATGGGCTGGATCCACACCGGCCTGCAGTATCAGGCTTTCCATACGCTGGCTATTTTTGGCCTGGCGGTGGCGATGCAGCGCCGCATCAGCATCTGGTTTTACTGGAGCAGCGTCTTTATGGCGCTCGGTACCGTTCTTTTTAGCGGCAGCCTCTACTGTCTGGCGCTCTCGCATTTACGCCTGTGGGCGTTCGTTACGCCGGTTGGGGGCGTCTGCTTCCTCGCCGGTTGGATATTAATGTTAATTGGTGCAATTCGTCTGAAACGTAAGGGCGTTGTTCATGAATAAAGTTGTCCTCTATTGTCGCCCTGGGTTTGAGAAAGAGTGCGCAGCAGAAATTACCGATAAGGCCTCGCGCCTTGAGGTGTTTGGTTTTGCCCGGGTCAAAGACGACTCCGGCTATGTGATTTTTGAGTGCTACCAGGCCGAAGATGGCGAAAAGCTGGTGCGCGAACTGCCGTTCAGCTCGCTGGTGTTTGCCCGCCAGATGTTTGTGGTTGGCGAACTGCTGCGCGACCTGCCGCCGGAAGACCGGATTTCCCCGATCGTCGGTATGCTGCAGGGCGTGGTGGAGAAGGGCGGCGAGCTGCGCGTTGAAGTGGCCGATACCAACGAAAGCAAAGAGCTGATGAAGTTCTGCCGCAAGTTTACGGTACCGCTGCGCGCGGCGCTGCGCGAAGCGGGCGTGCTGACCAACTATGAAACGCCAAAGCGTCCGGTGGTCCACGTGTTCTTTATCGCCCCCGGCTGCTGCTATACCGGTTACTCGTTGTCTAACAACAACTCGCCGTTCTATATGGGCATTCCGCGCCTCAAGTTCCCGTCCGATGCGCCGAGCCGTTCGACCCTTAAGCTGGAAGAGGCGTTTCACGTCTTTATTCCGGCGGATGAGTGGGACGAGCGTCTGGCGAACGGTATGTACGCGGTGGATCTCGGCGCCTGTCCCGGCGGCTGGACCTATCAGTTGGTGAAACGCAATATGTGGGTCTCCTCGGTGGATAACGGTCCGATGGCGCAAAGCCTGATGGATACCGGCCAGGTGACCTGGCTGCGTGAAGATGGCTTCAAGTATCGCCCGACGCGCAACAACATTTCGTGGATGGTGTGCGATATGGTGGAGAAACCGGCGAAAGTGGCGGCGCTGATGGCGCAGTGGCTGGTGAACGGCTGGTGCCGGGAAACCATCTTTAACCTGAAGCTGCCGATGAAAAAACGCTACGAAGAGCTGTCGCGCAATCTGGCCTATATCCAGGAGCAGCTGGATGAGCACGGTATCAACGCGCAAATCCAGGCGCGCCAGCTGTATCACGATCGCGAAGAGGTGACGGTTCACGTTCGCCGCCTGTGGGCTGCCGTCGGCGGTCGCCGCGACGAACGCTAGTTTGCCCCTTTTGTAGGCCGGATAGGGTGTTAAGCCGCTATCCGGCGCTGCAATAGCCGTTACGACTGCGACACGTCCGAAACAATATGCGTTACATCATCCAGATGGCCGATCCGCGCCTCCCCTGAACGATTAAATTTGCTCTTATCAATCAACAATAACGATTGCGACGCTCGCTTAAGCAGCAGCGATTTGAACTCGGCGTTCACCGTATTTGAGTCCCAGAGCGCGCCGTCGCTGTCGATGCCCTCGCAGGAAAAAATGAACAGGTCGATCTCCAGCGCTTTGAGCTGTGAGATAAGCGACGCGCTGACGTAGCAGCCGTATTTTCGCTGGAGCGTACCCCCGGAGCAGGTAAGCTGAATATTCTCTCGCTTGCTGAGCTCCTGGCAAATCGGCTGGCTGTTGGTAAAGACGTGAAGGTTGATATCCGGCAGCTGGCGGGCCAGATACCAGCAGGTGGAACTGGCATCAAGGGCGATAACCATCCCCTCTTCTATCCACGCAAGCGCCTCGCGGGCGATGTCCGCTTTGTGCGCGTAGTGGCTTTTCAGACGGATATGAAAAGGGTCGCCGCTGTCACGGCTTTGCCGGTGAATGACTTTTGCCCGACCGTGGTTACGCAGCACTTTCCCCTGGGACTGGAGCTCGCTGAGATCGCGGCGAATGGTTTCTCTGCTGACGTTAAGCTGTAGCGATAAGGCTTCGGTGGTCAGGCTGTTATGGTTAATGAGCAGGTCTAGTATCGCTTGCTGTCGTGCCGCTTTCATTTTTCTCACCCTGGCGTTCGCTGAGCGCCCGCATCAGACGGGCGCTCCGGCATGAGATTACGGCGTTACTCCTTTTTTTAAAAGAATATTCCCGTACTTAGCGCGCTCACCTGTGATAACGATCGCAAAGGCTTTTTGCGCCCGCTCGTAGAAAGCAAAGCGGTCGATGCGGGCGATCTCCGGGCAGGGCGCGGGGCCGGAAAGCGCCTCGCGATAGCGCGTTTCTACCTGAGGGTCGAGGGCGTCGCCTTCCACGGCGGCCATCATCACCAGCGGCGGAGCGTAGCTGTCTAACTCAAACAGCGGAATAATCGCCTGCAGCAGGTCGCTCACCCGCAGGCCGTCGGCGCGAATGACCTGTGGGCCCATGCTGTGGGCCGGGAAGTGGGCATCGGAAAAAATAATCTCATCGCCATGCCCCATTTCCGCCAGCACTTTGAGGAGGTCCGGGGAAATCAACGGGGAAATCGTTTTTAGCATCTCATACTCCCTCAATCAGTTCGGGTTCGGTTTGCGGGTAAAAGTAACGATACCGGTAGCTCACCTGCGCTCTGGCCTGCTCCGGGCTGCTGAATTCACCGACGCCATACCAGCCAAACATGGCGGCGCCGGCGACGGTGGTTTCGGCGTCATCGAGTACTTTAATGGGGATCTCCAGCCTGTTGGCTTTGATCTGATTCCACAGCGCGTTGCGGCTGCCGCCGCCGACCAGCAGCAGCTCGCGGGCTTTGAAGTGGCCGATTTGCTGCAGCGTTTGCAGATTGTGCGCCAGCTGTTCGGCTAATCCTTCCAGCGCGGCGAGGTAGAAATGACCGCGGGTGGTATTCAGCGTTATGCCCTGCCAGCCTGCGGTTGGGCTGGATAGCAGGTCGCACTGCATCTTCACCTTCTGAGCGCCGCGGGGGAGGGCCCGGGCCTCTTCAATCAACGTTTGCCACGGCGTTTCAGGCGTCCACAGCAGCTGGCGTATCCATTCCAGCACGCCGGAGGCCAGCCACTGCATGCCGGGGTTATAGCGTCCAGGCTGACAATCCAGCTCGCAGGTGGAGCCCGCATAGTGGCTGAGCAGCGACGTGTCCACCTGGGCGCTGCGCACCATCAGAATTTCCCAGGTGCCGGACGACAGCACCGGTTCATCCTGCTCCGCGCCCGCGCCAAACAGCGCGAACTGGGTGTCGTGCCCGGCGGAGATAACCGGAATGCCGACGGCTAAACCCAGCATCTTCGCGGCATCGCTCCGCAGCGTGCCAATCTGCTGGCCCGCTTCAACGAGCCGGGGAAACAGGCGGCGCGGCAATCCCGTGGCCTGCAGAATCTGCGCGCTGAAATCCCGCTGGTGGATATCCAGCATCTGGCTGGTGCCCGCCATGGTGATATCGGTCGTGAATTCGCCGGTCAGACGCTGGTTGAGAAGCGAGGAGATGAACAGCCAGGCGTGGGCCTGCTCCAGCAGCTGCGGGTGGTTCTCTTTCAGCCATATCAGCTTATACAGGGTGTTGAAACCAAATGCGCCGACGCCGGAGATCTGCTGGAGCTGCTGCGCGGGCATATAGCGGCCGATATTGTCCATCACCGCCGCGGTACGCGGACATTTCCAGCTGATGACCGGATAGAGCAGCTTGCCCTGTTCATCCACCAGCGCGCCGTCGACGCCGAAGGTAGTGACCGTGATGCCGCGAACCGTGCAGGATGAGAGCGGGTCGGCAATTTGCCGACAGCACTCGGCGAAACGTTGCAGGATCGCCTCCAGCGACCACTGGTGCCAGGCGCTGTTCTCCACGGCGATATCGCTGGCGTTGGTCGTTGCGGCGCGGGCGATAATGTTCCCCTGGCGGTCAACGGCAATCGCCCGTACGTTAGTGGCGCCGCAGTCGAGGACCAGGATGACTTCATTCTTCATAATCTCTCCCGAGACGTTGCCGGATGGCGGCGTAAACGCCTTATCCGGCCTACGGGACGGTATCATCCGTAGGCCGGATAAGCGCAGCGCCATCAGGCATTTTTAACGTTTATACAGCGGGCCGTAGTTCTGGCAGGCGCGGTAATCCTGGCCTTCGCTATCCATCCCGTGCGCAGACCAGCTGGAGGGGCGGTAGATTTTCGCCTCTTCTACGTTATGCATGCACACCGGGATCCGCAGCATCGACGCCAGGGTGATAAAGTCGGCGCCAACGTGACCGATGGTCAGCACGCCGTGGTTAGCGCCCCAGTTCGCCATCACCGAGTAGACGTCGCAGAACGGGCCTTTACCGGTCAGGCGCGGCGCAAACCAGGTGGTGGGCCAGGTGGAGTTGGTGCGGGCATCCAGCTGGTCATGCATCGCTTTCGGCAGCTCTACGCTCCAGCCTTCGGCAATCTGCAGTACCGGGCCGAGGCCTTTGATGATATTCACGCGGGTCATGGTGAACGGCACGCCGCCTTCGGTCAGGAAGCGGGAGGAGAAGCCGCCGCCGCGGAAATATTCATGAATCGCCGGGCACCATTCGGTGGCCGCGAGGCAGGCGTCGGCCTCCTGCTGGCTGATTTCCCAGTGCGGCTTCATGGTTGGCTTGCCTTCCGCATCGCGCTGTTTGCAGGCGCCGTCCAGCGCCGCTGAACCGGAGTTGATCAAGTGGATAATGCCGTGTTCCGCCAGTCCGGTGAGCGGTTGGCCGGTGACGCGTTTAACCGCGTCCGGCGACCAGTAGGTGCGCACGTCGGCAAACACCTGGGCGGTGCCGGTCAGCTGGTGGCCCATCAGCATCGCCACGCCGTTGAGGCTGTCGTTTTCCGTGGCGACGACGAAGGGTTCGCGTACGCCGTTCCAGTCGAACGAGCTATTGAGCAGCGCTTCGGCGGTATCGCCGTTAGGGTATTGATCGGTCCAGTGGCGCTGGCCCTGGAAGCCCGCAGCGATGGCGTTGTAGCCCAGCGACTCTTCGACCAGCCCTTTTTCCGCCAGCTTCTTGTTGCCCTGCATCATGTCGCGGATGCACATCGCCATCAGCAGGCTCTCTTTCAGCACCGCGCGGCTCTGTTCGGCGTTGCGCTTATACTGCTGCGCGTTCTGGTCTTCGCCGTAGCGGAAGTTTTTATCCGCCCACGCCAGCGCCATTTCCAGCTCGCTTTCATCATAGATTTTCTGGTCGATGCGGCGGCGCAGTTCGGTCATGTCCACCGCCTGCACTTTCATACCGAGCCAGGACTCGAAGAAGTTGTGATCGACGATAGAACCGGCGATCCCCATCGACACGCCGCCGACGGAAAGATAGCTTTTGCCCTTCATGCTGGCCACCGCTAAGCCGGCGCGGGCAAAGCGCAGCAGTTTTTCTTCGACATCCGGCGGAATGGAGGTGTCGTCGGCGTCCTGCACGTCGTGACCATAAATGGAGAACGCCGGAATACCCTTCTGACTGTGGGCTGCCAGCGCTGCCGCCAGGTAAACCGCGCCGGGGCGTTCGGTGCCGTTAAAGCCCCAGATGGCTTTTGGCCGCAGCGGGTCCATATCGATAGTTTCGCTGCCGTAGCACCAGCACGGAGTCACGGTAATGGTGACGCCGACGTTCTGGCTGCTGAATTTCTCCTCGCAGGCGGCGGATTCCGCCATGCCCGCAATGCAGCTGTCGGCGATGACGCACTCAATCTGCGCGCCGCAGGCGTGACGCAGTTTTTCGGCGATCAGCGCGGCGGTGGCTTTCGCCATATTCATGGTTTGCTCTTCCAGCGACTCGCGCACCCCCATGCGGCGTCCATCAATCACCGGGCGGATGCCAATTTTCGGTAAGCTGATTTTTTTCATTCCAGATTCCTCACGTTATTCGGATAAATGTTTAGTTAGCTGCCGTTTGCGAACGGAAACGGGCAAAGATGAAGATGACGGCAAAGCACAGCGCCGGGACCAGCTCCGCGGTGGGGATGTTGCCGGCGGCGTCGCTGACAAAGCCCATCACCGGGGTGACAATCCCGCCGCCAATAATGGTCATGACGATAAAAGAGGAGCCGTATTTGGTGTCCTGGCCCAGGTTTTTGATGCCCAGCGAGAAGATGGTCGGATACTGAATCGACATAAAGGCGCTGCACAGCGTCAGGGCCAGCAGACCCACGTGGCCGCCGGTGAAAGCGGAAATCAGGCACAGGATCATGGAGAGCAGGGCATAGGCTGCCAGCACTTTATGCGGCGCGAAGCGGCTGATGAGCCAGGTACCGGAGAAGCGGCCGATAAAGAAGCACACCATCGTGCCGGTCAGATAGTTGGCGGCGAAACCGGGCGTCATGCCGGGGATCTCTTCGATAGCGTAGCGAATCAGATAGCTCCAGCAGGCGGTTTGCGCGCCGACGTAGCAGAACTGCGCCAGCACCGCCCAGCGCCAGTGGCGAACGCGGACCAGGCGAGCAAGGGAAGCTGAGAAGGAACTCTGGTTGGCGTCACTATGGTCGTCGCTCTGCAGGGCCGGAAATTTGGTCAACATAATCAACAGAGCGACCAGTAAGACAACCGCGACGATGATCATATACGGGGTTTGCACCGAGAGCACCAGGCTGTGTTTATAGGCGCTAAGCTGCTCCGGAGCCATTTTATCGAGCACATCCTGCGATTGATGCGGCACATTAGACAAAATGAGACTTTGCCCAAAAACCACCGCAATAATGGCGCCAAACGAGTTAAACGTTTGGGCAAGATTAAGCCGGAAGTGACCGCCGCTTTCTGGTCCTAAGACGGTAACAAACGGGTTTGCCGCGGTTTCTAAACACCCTAAGCCTGCAGCAATAATAAACAGGCCAATCAGGAATAAGGTGTAATTCATAACTTCAGCGGCGGGCCAGAATAGCGCGGCGCCAAAAGCATATAAGAACAGTCCGGTAATAATGCCGGCTTTATAACTTAACTTTTTCATCAAAATTCCGGCCGGAATGGGAATGACGAAATAGCCGAAATAAAAGGCGGATTGAATCAGTCCAGCCTGGAAGTTGGTTAAGGTAAAGGCTTGTTGAAATTGTGGTAATAAAATATCGTTGAGATTATTTGCGACCGCCCAAAGAAAAAACAGCGAGCACAGCAGGGCGAAGGGAATAATGTAGCGCTTGCTTTGCCCTGTCTCTACCGCACGAAAACTCTGCGTTTGTATTGTTGTGTTTCCCATAGCATCCTCATTGGTTCAGAAGCGTGTTCAGCAGCCGGCTTATGCCCACCAGACCGCAAAAATCAGGCGAGCTCTTGTGACGACATCAACAGTGAAATAAACATCACGGAGTGAACTCATGAATTCATTTTCAAATTAAAAAAGCCTTTTAATATGATAGCGGTCACACTTCGTATCCACTCGGTGGTTTTATGTGATTATCATCACTTTAATAATCAGAAAAACATGACCGTTTGAGAAAGTTAATTGTAAAACCCACAGAGTCGATGACCGATTTATTTTATTATGTGGAAAACGGGCAGTTGTTAAAACTATCAGTAAAATGCCCGTTTTTAAATCTATTAGTAAGAACGGGCATTTTTCAGAAAGCAAAAATCAATGAACGGTTGTTTTTATACTGAAATAAGTGAGAGGAATCACAGAACCGGCGGATGTAAATTCCTTTCTGCTTATTCGGGATGATGATGGTGAGTAATTATTTGAGCTATTCAACAGCGTCGGAGCGTCATCTCCGGCGAGCCGTCTGTTGTCGCATTGCGCATCATAAAGAGAGGTAAAGAATGGAACGAAATAGACTGGCCCGGCAGATTATTGATACCTGCCTGGAAATGACCCGCCTGGGGTTAAATCAGGGAACCGCCGGTAACGTGAGCGTGCGTTATCAAGGGGGGATGCTGATCACGCCAACGGGTATTCCTTACGAAAAGCTGACGGAAGCGCACATTGTGTATATCGATGCCGAAGGTCAGCATGAACAGGGCAAACTGCCGTCCAGCGAGTGGCGTTTTCATATGGCGGCTTATCAGACGCGGCCTGATGCTCACGCGGTGGTACATAATCATGCGGTTCACTCTACGGCGGTGTCGATCCTCAATCGTCCCATTCCCGCCATTCACTATATGATTGCGGCGGCGGGCGGCAACTCTATCCCCTGTGCGCCCTACGCCACGTTTGGTACCCGCGAGCTGTCTGAGCATGTGGCCGTGGCGCTGAAAAACCGCAAAGCGACGCTGCTGCAGCACCATGGCCTGATCGCTTGTGAAGAGAATCTGGAGAAGGCCCTGTGGCTGGCGCATGAAGTTGAGGTGCTGGCGCAGCTTTATCTCAGCACTCTGGCCATCACCGACCCGGTGCCGGTTCTTGGCGACGAGGCCATTGCTATCGTGCTGGAGAAATTCAAAACCTACGGATTGCGTATCGAAGAGTGATGCCGTAAGCGAAGGCTTCTGCAGGCTGCTTCCGGGAGATGTGCTGGGCTGATACCCCGGCGCTGTTATTCCCCGGCTTGCGCTGCGCTTAGCCGGACTACGGGCTGTCCCTCTGTGCTTTGCTCCCGGGGGCGGCGCTTGACGCGCCTTGCCCGGGCTACGGGCTCACCGTCGTCTGCGGTAGCCCGGGTAAGGCGTAAGCCGCGACCCGGGGAATGCGCTCACCGTCTGCGATCCGGTAGCCCGGATAGATGCGCAGCATCACCTCCGGGGAAATGGTGCCACGCTGCGCGCTGCTCCCGGGGGCGGCGCTTGACGCGCCTTGCCCGGGCTACGGGTATTCAGCCGTCTGCGGTAGCCCGGGTAAGGCATAAGCCGCGACCCGGGGAAT
>NZ_JAWXQV010000005.1:0-14032 GCF_033843325.1 Klebsiella sp. JN_Kp126
GCATAATTCCCCGGAGGCGATGCTGCGCATCTGTCCGGGCTACCATCCCGCAGACCGCGGTATACCTGTAGCCCGGCTAAGCGCAGCGCGAGCCGGGGATGTCAGGCGGCACATCAGCGCTTAATAATCATCGCGCTCATCGTCCTCATCCGGCTGCTCCATCACGCTATAGGCCACCGAGCAGAACAGTGAATTCAGACGCTTCATATCGCCCAGCAGCGCCAGGTGCAGCGTACTGGTCTCAATACTCTGCACGTTTTGCTGATGCAGGCGGTCAACGTGGGCATGCGAGTAACGACGGTTCATGATACGAAAACGATGCTTGCTGCGGCGCAGGCGGCGGGCGCTCGGCACGTCGCCGGAGAAGAAGACCGACATCGCCAGCTGCAGATTGCTGAGCAGCTGCTCGTAGAGGGCATCCAGCTCTTTTAATCCCTCCATGGAGAACGCGCGCCGCGCGGCCAGCGATTTATCGGCGATCTCGCTGCCCATTCTTTCGACGATATCCGAAGCCTGCTCGAGGTTAAGCGCCATTTCGATAATTTCCGCCCAGCGGCGGGACTCCTCATCCGCCAGCTCCTCTTTCGGCATCCGCGCCAGATAGAGCTTAATGGCGGTGTAAAGTACGTTGATATCGTCCGCCATCCGCCGCAGCTCTTTCTCCTCACGCGGCTCGCCGTGCATCACTTTATGCAGGCTTTCCAGCATCTGCTCCATGGCATCGCCAATACGCAGGGTTTCGCGGGCGGCATTGGCCAGCGCCAGGGCGGGCGTATCCAGCGCCGAAGTATCAAGATGCTTCGGCTTCAGCCGCGCGTCCAGCTCGGGCTCATCGCGAATCAGACGCTTACAGAGGTTAGCCATGGGGCCGGCAAACGGCACCATGGCGATACAGCGGATCAGGTTGTAGAAGACGTGGAAATAGATAACCAGTTCGGATTTTTGCAGCGGAAGCTCATCCATGACGTTTGCCAACAGATGCACAAACGGCAGGATAATCAGGCTACCCACCAGCTTAAACAGCAGGCTGCCGAGCGCCACGCGGCGCGCAGCGGCATTGGCGCCGCTGTTGTTTAGCATGGCCAGCAGCCCGGATCCGAGGTTGGCGCCGATCACCAGGCACAGCGCCACCGGAAACGAAATCACGCCGGTGGCGGTTAACGTTGCGGTCAGCAGCACCGCTGCCAGGCTTGAATAGCTGATGATGGCAAACACCGCGCCGATCAGCGCATCCAGCATAATATCGCCGGTCAACGAGGCGAAAATCACCTGTACGCCGTTAGCCTGGGTGATGGGATGCACCGCCTGCACGATCAGCTCCAGCGCCAGCAGAATCAAGCCCAGACCAATCCCCACGCGCCCGAGCTGGCCCGCGCGCGTTTGCTTGCGCCCAAGGAAGAAAATCACGCCGATAAAAATCAGCAGCGGCGAAAGCCAGGACAGATCGAAGGTCAGCACCCTCGCCATCAGCGCAGTACCGACGTCAGCGCCCAGCACCATCACCAGCGCAGGGGCCAGCGCCACCAGATCCTGGGCGACAAAAGAGGTGACCAGCATGGTGGTGGCGTTGCTGCTCTGCACCAGCGCGGTAACGCCGATCCCCGCGCAGAAGGCGAGCGGTTTTTTCTCCACGCTGCTGCTGAGTACGCTTCGCAGACGAGCGCCGTAGACGCGCATCACGCCGGTACGGACGATATGGGTGCCCCACACCAGTAGGGCGACGGCGGACAACAGGTGTAGCAGAGTTAACACGGAATCAGCTTCTCCTTATATTTATTCGTTCCCGAAACTCATAAACCGTTACAGGCCGGATAGCGCTTCGCTTATCCGACGGCAACGATCGCAAGCTTCCTTCAGTATAAGGGTTTACGCACAATAAAGAGACAGGGCGCTCATTGAGCGCCCTGTTAGTTGTAAGGAAAGATAACGGTTTGGTGGATCAGTCGGCATCGTAACCGAGGTTCGGCGCCAGCCAGCGCTCCACTTCCGCTACGTTCATCCCCTTACGCAACGCATAGTCTTCCACCTGGTCCCGCTGAATTTGCGCTACCGCGAAGTATTTGCTGTCCGGATGGCTGAAGTACCAGCCGGAAACCGATGCGCCGGGCCACATGGCAAAAGATTCCGTCAGCTTCATGCCGGTGCGTTTTTCCACCTCCAGCAGTTCCCAGATCGTCGCCTTTTCGGTGTGCTCCGGGCAAGCCGGATAGCCCGGCGCCGGGCGAATTCCCTGGTAGTTCTCGCGGATCAGCTCCTCGTTGCTGAGGTTTTCGTTCGCCGCATAGCCCCAGTAAACCTTACGCACCCGCTCATGCAGATACTCGGCAAAGGCTTCCGCCAGGCGGTCGGCAATCGCCTTCACCATAATCTTGTTGTAGTCATCGTGCTGCGCTTCCCAGGCGTCGGCCAGCGCGTCTTCCTCAAGGCCGCCGGTCACCGCAAAGGCGCCGATATAGTCCGCCTTCCCCGACAGCTTCGGCGCGACAAAATCCGCCAGGCAGTAGTTGGCAAAGCCGACTTTCTCCGTCTGCTGGCGCAGATGATGCCCCACCGTCAGCACGTGAGTCCGGGTTTCATCGCGATATATTTCAACATCGTCGCCGACGCGGTTAGCCGGGAACAGCCCCACCACGCCGCGCGGATTCAGGGCCTTCCCGGCGCTGAGCTTATCCAGCAGTTCGTTGGCGTCTTTAAACAGGCGCTGCGCCTCTTCGCCGACCACTTCATCTTCCAGAATGCGCGGATACTTACCGGCCAGCGACCAGGTCATAAAGAACGGCGTCCAGTCAATATAGTTACGCAGGGTTTCGATACTGGCCTCAACCTCATGCACGCCAAGACGATGGGCCACCGGCGGGGTGTAGCTTGCCCAGTCAAAGGCCAGGTCGTTATCGCGCGCGGCCTCCAGCGTGACCGGCGGGGTGCGCGGCTTTTTACGCCCGTGCTGAATACGTACCGTTTCGTATTCTTTGCGGGTACGGGCGACAAAATCATCGCGCTGGCTATCGGACAGCAGCGCGGCGACCACGCCAACGGTGCGCGAGGCGTTCTGCACGTAGACCGTCGGCCCACTGTAGTTCTGCTCGATTTTCACCGCCGTATGCGCTTTCGAGGTGGTTGCGCCGCCGATCAGCAGCGGAATAGTAAAGCCCTGACGCTCCATCTCCTTCGCCACGTTGACCATCTCATCCAGCGACGGCGTAATCAGCCCGGAGAGGCCAATCAGGTCGGCGTTAACCTCGCGAGCGGTTTTCAGGATTTTATCCGCAGGCACCATCACGCCAAGGTCGACGATTTCGTAGTTGTTACACTGCAGCACCACGCCGACAATATTCTTGCCGATGTCGTGAACGTCACCCTTCACGGTGGCGATGACCATCTTGCCGTTGCTGGAACCTTTCTCTTTGCTGGCCTCAATATAGGGTTCGAGGTAGGCCACCGCCTGCTTCATGACGCGGGCGGATTTCACCACCTGCGGCAGGAACATTTTCCCTTCACCGAACAGGTCGCCGACCACGTTCATGCCGTCCATCAGCGGCCCTTCGATAACCTCAATCGGACGCGCGGCCTGCTGGCGGGCTTCTTCGGTATCGAGCTCGATAAATTCGGTAATGCCTTTAACCAGCGAGTATTCGAGGCGTTTTTTGACGTCCCAGCTGCGCCATTCCGCCTGCTGAGCGTTGGCGGTATCGTCGGTTTTGCTGCCGCGATACTTTTCCGCCAGATCGAGCAGGCGTTCAGTGCCGTCATCGCGGCGGTTCAGAATCACATCTTCAACCGCATCGCGCAGCTCGGCGGGAAGGTCGTCGTAAATCGCCAGCTGGCCGGCGTTAACGATGCCCATGTCCATGCCGTTGCGGATGGCGTAGTAGAGGAATACCGCGTGAATCGCCTCGCGCACCGGGTCATTGCCGCGGAACGAGAACGACACGTTAGAGACGCCGCCGGAGATCAGCGCGTGCGGCAGTTCGCGTTTGATATCTTCGCAGGCGCCGATAAAGTCCTGGGCATAGTTGTTGTGCTCTTCAATCCCGGTCGCCACGGCGAAAATATTCGGGTCAAAGATGATGTCTTCCGGCGGGAAGCCCACCTCTTCGGTGAGAATTTTGTACGCCCGGCGGCAAATTTCAATTTTCCGCTCGCGGGTATCGGCCTGGCCCACTTCATCAAAGGCCATCACCACGACGGCGGCGCCGTAGCGGCGCACCTTTTTCGCATGCTGGATAAACGGCTCAACGCCCTCTTTCATGGAAATGGAGTTAACGATGCCTTTACCCTGAATACACTTCAGACCCTTTTCGATGACCTCCCATTTGGAGGAGTCGATCATAATCGGCACGCGGGCGATATCCGGCTCACCGGCGATCAGGTTGAGGAAACGCGTCATCGCCGCTTCGGCGTCGAGCATCCCCTCATCCATATTGATATCGATAATCTGCGCGCCGCTTTCCACCTGCTGGCGCGCCACATCCAGCGCTTCGTTATATTTTTCTTCTTTAATCAGGCGTTTGAATTTCGCCGAGCCGGTAACGTTGGTGCGTTCGCCGACGTTCACAAACAGGCTGTCATCGCCGATATTCAGCGGCTCAAGGCCGGAAAGACGACAGGCGACGGGGATTTCCGGCAGCTGGCGCGGCGGCAGGCCGGCCACCGCGCGGCTCATGGCGGCGATATGTTCCGGCGTGGTACCACAGCAGCCGCCGACAATATTCAGGAATCCGGCTTCAGCCCATTCGCGAATTTGCGCCGCCATCGTGTCGGCGTCCAGGTCGTATTCGCCAAAGGCGTTCGGCAGACCGGCGTTCGGGTGGGCGGTAACGTAGCATTCGGCGATACGCGACAGCTCCTGCACGTACTGGCGCAGCTCATCCGGCCCCAGGGCGCAGTTGAGGCCAAACGTCAGCGCATCGGCGTGGCGCAGCGAGTTATAAAAGGCTTCGGTGGTCTGGCCGGACAGCGTGCGCCCGGAGGCGTCGGTGATGGTGCCGGAGATCATAATCGGCAGATCGACCCCCAGCGCTTCAAACTCCTCTTTAACCGCAAAGATCGCCGCTTTGGCGTTGAGGGTATCGAACACCGTCTCAATCAGAATCAGATCCGCCCCGCCTTCCACCAGCGCTTTGGTGGATTCACGATAGGCTTCCACCAGCCCGTCAAAGGTGATGTTGCGGAAGGCCGGGTCGTTGACGTCGGGAGAAATGGACGCCGTGCGGTTAGTCGGGCCGAGGACCCCTGCGACGTAGCGCGGTTTTTCCGGCGTGCGTGCGGTCCAGGCATCGGCGCTGGCGCGGGCCAGTTTCGCCGCCACAAAGTTGATTTCCGCCGACAGGGATTCCATCTGGTAATCCGCCATCGCGATGGTCGTCGAGTTAAAAGTGTTGGTTTCAATGATATCCGCCCCGGCCGCAAAATAGGCATCGTAGATAGCGGTTATCACATCCGGCTTGCTGAGAACCAGCAGGTCGTTGTTGCCCTTCAGGTCGCACGGCCAGTCGGCAAAGCGCTCGCCGCGAAAGTCCTGCTCACTCAAACGGTAGCTCTGGATCATGGTGCCCATGCCCCCATCCAGAACCAAAATACGTGCTTTTAACTGCTGATGCAGTTGCTCAACTTTGCTGCTCACACTCGCTCCCGACAACGCTCAACCAGACCGAAAAAACTCAACAGACCATACTGGCACAAACCGAAGGGGTGGAAAAGAGAACAGCGGGCAAGATGAGACATGTTCAGCTTCACTCATCCGATCAGTCGGGTAGTGATTGCATTATCGCCAAATAAAACGAAAATCATTTCCACGATACAGAAAAAAGGAGTCCGCGATGGCGACCCCCGCTCCCGCAAAACGCGGCAGAAAACCTGCCTCCCCCGCCGCCGCTCCGGCCGGCGGGCAAGTTCAGTCCCTGACCCGCGGACTGAAGCTGCTCGAATGGATTGCTGAATCCCACGGCAGCGTGGCGCTGACCGAACTGGCCCAGCAGGCCGGCCTGCCTAACTCCACGACTCACCGCCTGCTGACGACCATGCAGCAGCTGGGTTTTGTTCGTCAGGTCGGTGAACTGGGCCACTGGTCGGTGGGCGCCCATGCTTTCGTCGTCGGCAGCAGCTTCCTGCAAAGCCGTAATCTGTTGGCGATCGTCCATCCGATTTTGCGTCAGCTGATGGAAGATTCCGGTGAAACGGTTAACCTCGCGGTGCTTGACCAGAGCGATCATCAGGCGATTATTATCGATCAGGTGCAGTGTACGCAGCTGATGCGTATGTCGGCACCGATTGGCGGTAAGCTGCCGATGCACGCTTCCGGCGCCGGAAAGGCGTTTCTGTCGCAGCTAAGCGAAGAGCAGGTTACCGGCCTGCTGCACCGTCAAGGTCTGCACGCTTATACCCATGCCACCCTGGTATCGCCGGTACATCTGAAAGAGGACCTGGCCCAGACGCGTAAGCGCGGCTACTCGTTTGATGACGAAGAACACGCGCTGGGCCTGCGCTGCGTAGCGTCGTGTATTTATGATGAACATCGTGAGCCGTTCGCCGCCATCTCCATTTCCGGGCCCATTTCCCGCATTACCGATGACCGCGTGACCGAGTTCGGCGCGATGGTGATTAAGGCGGCGAAAGAAGTGACGCTGGCCTACGGCGGAGTGCGCTAAATGAGCGATCTGAAATCCTACTGGCAGGATAAATACCCTTCTGCTTTCTGCTGGTCTTTCGGCGATTCACCGGCGCTGGCCGACGAGCTGGCTGCCCTGGTTATCGCCGGGAAGAAACGCGGCACCTGCGGCTCGCTTGCCAGCTATCAGCAGGAGCAGCCGCCCGTGACGCCGGGGGCGTATCACATTGTGCTGGACGGCAAAGGGAAAGCCGTCTGCGTGATACGCACCCTGACCCTCAGGCTCATTCGCTTTAACGAAATGAGCCCTGAGCTCGCCGCGCTGGAGGGCGAAGGTGATTTAAGCCTCGCTTACTGGCAATCGGCGCATCAGGCATTCTTTGAACGCGAAGGCACCTGGGCGCCGGATATGGAGCTGGTGTACGAAGAATTTGCCGTTATCGAAGCAGCCTGAAGCAGGCCATCGGCTATCCCGCCTGCTTCAGGTCGCCGTAGCGCACGCTAAAACGCTGACGGCGGCGATAGGCATAGACGTCTTCCACGTGGCCGTTGCGGATACGCGTTTGCAGCTCCCGCCAGTAGTCGGCGCGCAGCAGGTCGGCGTGCATCTCTTCAAATAGCGGTCCGATGCGCGGGTCAGCGCACAGCCAGTGGCGAAACTCTTCCGGAAAAACATCGCCAGGCGAGACGCTATACCAGGGCTCGCTGGCAAGCTCATCCTCCGGGTAGCGCGCCGGCGGGATCTCGCGGAAATTCACCTCCGTCATATAGCAAATTTCATCGTAATCGTAGAACACCACCCGGCCGTGACGCGTGACGCCAAAGTTTTTAAATAGCATATCGCCGGGGAAAATGTTGGCGGCGGCCAGCTGACGAATGGCGTTGCCGTACTCCTCTACCGCATCGCGCAGCGCCGGACCGTCCACCTGCTCCAGCCAGATATTCAGCGGCACCATCCGCCGCTCGATATAAAGATGGCTGATCGCAATCCGATCGCCGAGATCGGTAATTTTCGCTCCGGCTTCGGTTTGTAACAGGGCCATTAGTTCGGGCGCAATTTGCCGTTTCTCCAGGACGAAGTTCTCAAACTCCTGGGTATCGGCCATCCTTCCCACGCGGTCGTGCTCTTTGACCAGCTGATAGCAGGCGCGCACGTGGGCGGCGGTCATCTCTTTCTGCGGCGCAAAGCGGTCCTTAATGACTTTAAATACCCGGTCAAATCCCGGCAAAGTAAACACCAGCATCACCATGCCGCGAATCCCCGGCGCTTCAATAAATTGCTCATCGCTGCGGGAAATATAGTGCAGGTATTCCCGATAGCTCTCGGTTTTCGCATGCTTCTGGCAGCCAATCGCCATGTACAGTTCAGCGGTGGTTTTCCCCGGGAGAATCTCGCGCAGCCACTCGACCAGCGCGCCGGGTAGCGGCGCGTAAACCATAAAATAGGAGCGGGCGAAGCCAAAAACGATGCTGGCTTCGGCATGCGTCGTCAGACAGGCGTCGACAAACAATTCGCCTTCATCGGTGCGATGGATTGGCAGAAGAAAAGGCAACGTCGCCATCGGCGTAACCAGTTTGCCTACCAGCCAGGCCGCCTTATTGCGGTAAAACAGTTCATTCGCCACCTGCAGGTACGAGCGGGAAAGCAGCTCGCTGCCGAGCGCCTCCTGCAGGCAAGCGGTGATATAACCGATATCGCGCGCGCTGTTTTGCCACGGCAGACGGAGAGGAAGATCGGATAACACTTTGCGTAATAGCGTGTCCCAGCCGCGCTCGGGGAAGAAATCTTTGGCCAGCGGGCGCGGGATGGCGCGTAAGCGCCGCTCTGGCTGAGAGCTGAAAATAAAAAGCCGCTCGGGAGTCAGCGAGCGGTGGTCAAACAACCGGCAATAAACGGAATTGAAAAAGCTCTCCGCAATTTCGAAACGAGGGTAATCCGGCAGCAGGTGGGTATAGTGTTCTTTTACCCGCAGCAAAAAATCGGTATCGGTATTTTTACCATCGGTAATGCAGCGCAGCTGCTCGACGACCAGGCCGACATGGTGATCGTAGAGATGAATACGCTGCTTCATCGCCTGCTGGACGGCATGCCAGTCAGCCTGTTCAAAGCGCTGCTGGGCGCCGGAAGTCACTTCAAGAAAACGACCGTACTGGGCGTCAAAACCCTGCAAAATAGTTTGAGCAATCAATAATTCCAGGCCACGCGTCATCTCTTCCCCCTCACCCATCCCTCTCCCCCGGAGAGAGGGAGAGGGGGAAATTATCAGAACTGATCTTCTTCTGTAGAGCCGGTTAACGCCGTGACTGACGAGGCTCCGCCCTGGATAATGGTGGTGACCTTATCGAAGTAGCCGGTGCCGACCTCCTGCTGATGAGAGACAAAGGTGTAGCCATCTTTAGCCGCCGCGAACTCCGGCTGCTGGACCTTCTCAACGTAGTGCTTCATCCCCTCGCCCTGGGCGTAGGCGTGGGCCAGGTCGAACATGTTGAACCACATGCTGTGAATACCGGCCAGGGTGATGAACTGATACTTGTAGCCCATATCCGACAGCTGCTGCTGGAAGCTGGCAATGGTTTTATCATCCAGCTTTTTCTGCCAGTTAAACGACGGCGAGCAGTTGTAGGCCAGCAGTTTGCCGGGATATTTCGCGTGGATCGCGTCGGCAAAGCGCTTCGCCAGCTCAAGGTCCGGGGTAGAGGTCTCACACCACACCAGGTCGGCATAGGGCGCGTAGGCCAGCCCGCGGCTGATGGCCTGTTCGATACCGGCATGGGTACGGAAGAAACCTTCGCTGGTACGGTCGCCGGTAATGAACTGGCGATCGTAAGGATCGCAGTCTGAGGTAATTAAATCCGCCGCATCGGCGTCAGTGCGCGCGATCACCAACGTCGGCACGCCCATGACGTCCGCCGCCAGACGCGCGGCGACCAGTTTCTGAATCGCCTCTTGCGTGGGAACCAGCACTTTGCCGCCCATATGGCCGCATTTTTTCACCGATGCCAGCTGGTCTTCGAAGTGTACGGCCGCTGCACCGGCCTCAATCATCGATTTCATCAGCTCAAACGCATTAAGCACGCCGCCAAACCCCGCTTCCGCATCGGCGACGATCGGCAGGAAATAATCGGTATAACGCGGATCGTTCGGCTCAATGCCCGCAGACCACTGGATCTGATCCGCGCGGCGGAAGCTGTTGTTGATCCGATCGACCACGGCCGGTACCGAGTTCGCCGGATAGAGCGATTGATCCGGATACATGCTGGAGGCCAGGTTGGCGTCCGCTGCGACCTGCCAGCCGGAAAGATAAATCGCTTCAATGCCCGCTTTCGCCTGCTGCAGCGCCTGACCGCCGGTCAGCGCGCCCAGGCTGTTGACGTAGCCTTTTTTCGCTTCCCCGTGCAGCAGTCGCCACATCTTTGCCGCGCCCAGCTGCGCCAGAGTACATTCCGGGTTGACCGAGCCGCGCAGCTTCACCACATCTTCGGCGCTGTATGGGCGAGTAATGCCTTCCCAGCGCGGATTCGTCCACTCTTTGTTTAATTCTTCGATTTGTTGGGTACGGGTTTTCATGTGCAGATGCTCCATATTGTTGTGTGGTGAATTAGGCCAGAAGGCGGTAGCCCGGCAGGGTTAAGAAATCAATCAGCTCGTCGGAGGTGGTGATCTGTTCCATCAGGCGAGCGGCTTCATCAAAACGCCCGCTGCTGTAGCGGTGCTCGCCCAGTTCGTCCTGAATCACCCGCATCTCTTCGGCCAGCCACTGGCGGAACAGCGCTTTGGTAACCGGTGTGCCGTTACTGAGGGTTTTCTCATGGTGGATCCATTGCCAGATAGAGGTACGGGAGATTTCCGCCGTCGCCGCATCTTCCATCAGGCCATAAATCGGTACGCAGCCGTTGCCGGAAATCCACGCCTCGATGTACTGCACCGCCACGCGAATGTTGGCGCGCATGCCCTCTTCGGTTCGTTCGCCCTCGCAGGGAGCCAACAGCTGTTCAGCGGTAATCGGCGCATCGTCTTCGCGGGTAACGGACAGCTGATTTTTGTTCTCGCCCAGTACGCCGTTAAAGACGGCCATCGCGGTGTCAGCCAGCCCGGGATGCGCGATCCAGGTACCGTCATGACCGTTATTCGCCTCCAGCGATTTGTCCGCTTTTACCTTGTTCAGCACCTGGTTGTTTCGCTCGGCATCTTTGCTCGGAATAAAGGCCGCCATGCCGCCCATCGCAAACGCGCCGCGCCTGTGGCAGGTCTTAATCAACAATCGCGAGTAGGCGCTGAGGAAAGGCTTGTCCATCGTCACCACCTGGCGGTCCGGCAGAACGCGATCCGGATGATTCTTCAGCGTTTTGATATAGCTGAAGATGTAGTCCCAGCGCCCGCAGTTCAGACCCACAATATGGTCGCGCAGGGCGTGCAGAATTTCGTCCATCTGGAATACGGCGGGCAGCGTTTCGATCAGCAGCGTGGCTTTGATGGTGCCGCGCGGCAGCTCAAAACGGTCTTCCGTAAAGCTAAATACTTCACTCCACCACGCGGCTTCCTGCCAGGCCTGAGTCTTCGGCAGATAGAAATAGGGGCCGCTGCCTTTTTCCAGTAACGCTTTGTAGTTGTGGAAGAAATAGAGGGCGAAGTCGAACAGACTGCCGGGAATCGCTTCCCTGCGCCACGTCACGTGTTTTTCCGGCAGATGCAGACCGCGCACGCGGCAGATCAGCAGCGCCGGGTTCGGCTTGAGCTGATAAATCTTGCCGGCTTCATTGGTGTAGCTGATGGTGCCGTTAACCGCATCGCGCAGGTTAATTTGCCCATCAATGACTTTGCTCCATTCGGGCGCCAGTGAGTCTTCGAAATCCGCCATAAAGACTTTTACATTCGCATTGAGCGCATTGATGACCATCTTGCGCTCTACCGGACCGGTAATTTCTACCCGCCGATCCTGCAAATCGTCCGGAATGCCGCGGATCGTCCAATCACCGTTACGAATGGAAGCTGTTTCCGAAATAAAATCTGGAAGCTTGCCGTTATCAATTGCCTGCTGCTGCTGGATACGCGCGGCCAGGAGTTTATTGCGCTCAGGCGTAAAGCGGCGCACCAGCTCGGTCAGAAATTCTACGGCCTCAGGCGTTAAGATTTGCTTCTCCTGGTCGCCATATGGCTGGCTAAAAGCCAGTTCGTCAGTGATTGTCGCCTGCTGCGTCATGTGCTGCTCCTCTTGGTTGATCCAGTTGGCGCGAACGTAAGATCGTTGTGTAGTTTTCGTTCAGCACAATTAAGACTACGCATTTATTTTTCAAAATCAAAAACAATTTCCATTTTTAATTTAATTATCATTTAACCTATTGATAACAATATAAATAAAGTTTAATTACAATATGAGCTGCGTTTCGGAAATAAAAAAGGCACCCGAAGGTGCCAGAGGCAAAATGCTGAAACGCTTTAGGATCGCGTTGTGTAGAAGATTAATCCAGAGTCGGATTCATATGGCGTAGATCGTATGGCGTGATCTGGTAGACGTAATAATTCAGCCAGTTGATAAACAGCAAATTGCCATGGCTTCGCCAGGTGGCGCGCGGTTTGTTCCGCGGATCGTTCTGCGGGAAATAATTATGTGGAACCTGCGGATCGAGACCCGCTTCCACATCGCGGAAGAATTCGCTGGCCAGGGTGTTCGCGTCATATTCCGGGTGACCGGTCACGAAGGCGATGCGCTTATCTTTGCTGGCGAACAGGTAGGCGTCGCCCTCTTCCGTTTCCGCCAGGATCTCGAGGTCGGTGTAGTCGCGTATCAGCGCCGCCGGGAAATCGGCATAGCGCGAGTGCGGGGCCAGAAAGCTATCGTCAAAGCCGCGGGTTAACAAGGCATGAGGTTGCAGGATATGGTGTTCGTAGACCCCGGAAATCTTCTCAGAGCGGGTCTGTTTAGGGATACCGTAGAGGATATTGAGGGCTGCCTGTACCGCCCAACAGACAAACAGCGTTGAGGTAACATGATCTTTAGCCCATTCCAGCACCTGTTTTATCTGCGGCCAGTAGGCAACGTCATTAAATTCAACCAAACCTAAAGGTGCACCGGTAACAATCAGGCCATCAAAGTTCTGATCGCAAATATCTTCAAAGTTGCAGTAGAAGTTGTTCAGGTGTTCCGCCGGAGTATTACGTGATTCGCGGGCATCGATGCGCAACAGCTGGATATCAAGCTGCAGAGGAGAGTTGGAAAGCAGTCGCAAAAACTGATTCTCAGTCTCGATTTTCTTCGGCATCAGATTAAGGATGAGCACCTTCAGCGGGCGGATTTCCTGAGTCGTCGCGCGAGTTGTCGTCATCACAAAGACGTTTTCATTACGCAAGAAATTGACGGCCGGTAGCTCGTCCTGCACCCGAATTGGCATAACTTTATTACCTCATAGCATACGTATAAACGTTTAGACATCCAGACAGCTGAAGATACCCAGGAATAAGGTGAATGTCGAGCCTGCAGGTGCAGGGTGAGAAAATTTCACGGAGACATTTGAGTTAGAATATAAGAACAAAGAAAAGGAGCAAATATGGTTATTAGTATCCGCCGTTCACGGCATGATGAAGGGAAAAAACTGATTGCGATCTGGCGTCGGTCGGTCGATGCAACGCACGATTTTTTATCAAAAGAGTATAGAGCGGAACTGGAAGATCTGGTGAGCGCGTTTTTACCCGAAGCGCCGCTGTGGGTCGCGGTGACGGAGAAAGACGAGCCGGTCGCCTTTATGCTGCTTACGGGGGAACATATGGATGCGCTATTCGTTGACCCTACGGTCCGCGGCTGCGGCGTGGGTAAGCTGTTGATTGAACACGCGCTGACGTTAGCGCCCAAACTGACGACCAACGTTAATGAGCAGAATGAACAAGCGGTCGGATTTTATAAGAAGATGGGCTTTAAGGTGACAGGCCGTTCTGAGACGGACGATCTTGGAAAACCCTATCCGTTATTGAATTTGGTACATGAGTAATGAAGTAAGACCGGATAAGGGTAAACCGATGTCCGGTCGGTTCAGACGACAAAAACGCAAAAAGCCCATCCGTCAGGATGGGCTCTTCACTTGTTTGATGCCTGGCAGTTCCCTACTCTCACATGGGGAGACCCCACACTACCATCGGCGCTACGGCGTTTCACTTCTGAGTTCGGCATGGGGTCAGGTGGGACCACCGCGCTAGTGCCGCCAGGCAAATTCTGTTGTCAGAAACGAATCTTTTACACCGATGCTGCGTTGGCTGCATTCGTAAAGTCAGTTACATACTACAGTATGCTCCTTCCTTTACTTCATTTGCCGCCTTGCCTCAGCGTAAAATCTTTCGTTCCCGAAAATCTGTAATCTAAGCTGAAAATCTCTCAATCCGCCAAAACATCTTCGGCGTTGTAAGGTTAAGCCTCACGGTTCATTAGTACCGGT
>NZ_JAWXQV010000006.1:0-12155 GCF_033843325.1 Klebsiella sp. JN_Kp126
TTTATGACCACCGCCGACGTGCGCGATGTACAAACGGCGATGATCTGGCTGGCGGGCAGCCTGCACGCGGCGACCTGGCCGCTGTTGGCCGTCGCCTTCTGCTGGGCGCTGCCCGGGGCGCTGATCCTTTTTTTGACCGCCAGGGCCGCCGATGCGGCGCTGCTCGGCGACCGCACGGCCATCGGTCTCGGCGTACGCCTGCAGCAGCTAACCCTGCTGCGCTTTTTCGCGCCGGTGCTGCTGACCTCCGCCAGCGTTTCCTGCGTCGGAAGCCTCGGCTTCGTTGGCCTGATGGCGCCGCATATGGCGCGGTTTCTGCTGCGCGGCGGCCAGGTGGCGCTGCTCTGCGGCAGCGCGTTGGTTGGCGCGCTGCTGGTGTTAGCCACCGATACAATTGGCCGACTGGCTTTCGCGCCGCTGCAGATCCCAGCAGGGATCGTGATTGCGCTGGTCGGCTGCCCGTTTTTTATCGTTCTGCTCTGGCGTCGCCGTGACGCCCTGTAAATCAAAAAGGATCGCTATGCGTTGGTTCGTTTCTCTGCTGGTGCTGTTGGCGGGCGTCGCCTCGGCCGCCGATACGCAAACCTTCACCGATGATTTGGGTCGTACGGTGACCGTTCCGCTGCACCCGCAGCGCATTGTGTCGCTGCACGATCTGGATATCACCATCCCGCTGATCGAGCTTGGCGTCCCGCCGGTGGCCAGCCACGGGAGGACGCGTCCGGACGGCAGCCACTTTTTACGCGCCAGCGCACAGCTGACCGGCGTTGATTTCGATAACAGCGCGATTCGGTTTATCGGCACGGCGGATATCGATCTCGAAGCGGTGGCCGCCGCGAAACCGGACCTGATTATTACCGAGCCCAGCCGCCACGTTTCGGTGGAGCAACTGGAGAAGATTGCGCCAACGGTCAGCATCGACCACCTGCAGGGCAGCGCGCCGCGCATCTACCGCAAGCTGGCGCAGCTCACCGGTACCCAGCCGCGGCTCTTAATCCTCGAACGCCGCTATCAGGCGCAGATAGCCCAGCTAAAGGCGATGGTGGATACGCAAAACATCGTAGTCTCGGTGATTCAGGCCAACAACGGCAAGGTTACCGTGCATCACGCCTATCATGCGCTGGGACGCGTGCTGCGCGATGCCGGATTCCGCTTCCCGCCGCTGATTGACAACATCCCCGATGGCCAGCGTATTGACGTCAGCGCCGAGCAGCTGCCGGCGCTGGATGCCGATTTCGTATTTGCCACCTGGCGTTCCGATACCGGCGGCAGGCCGCAGGATGAGCTGCAGGCGATGGAGGGCGTGATGCCCGGCTGGTGCGACTTTATGCGCGCCTGCCGCACCGGGCGCTACATTCTGCTGCCGCGCGAGGAGGTTATCTCTAACTCCTACGCCGCGCTGTCGCTGATGGTCGCCCAGGTACAGTCGCACATTGCCGGTCGTCCTTTGCCCGAGGGGCTGAAATGAAAACGGTGGTCAAAAGAGAGAAGGGGCGGGTTGACCTGTTCGGCGAACGTTTTCGCGCCCGCGCGCATCAGCTGTCGCCGCGTCTGCTGGCGGTGGTGAGCTATATCAACGAAAACCGGGAAGCGGTGCTGGAGCGTACAGCCATGGAAATCGCCGCCGCGACCAATACCTCGGACGCCACGGTGGTGCGCGCCATCCAGGCGCTCGGCTTCGCCGGACTGCGGGAGCTGAAGCAGACCATGGAGCGCTGGTTCGGCCCGTCGGCGACCTCGTCGGAAAAAATGATCTCCACGGTGAGCGCCTTATCCAGCGACGTCAATTCGAGCATCGATTTCGTGCTGGAAGGGCATCAGCGGGCCTGCGAAGTGCTTGCGCGCCCCGACAACCGCGCCGCGGTGGCCCAGGCGGTGGCGCTGCTGACCGACGCGCGCCAGGTGGGGATTTTTGGGATCGGCGCCTCGGGCATTCTGGCGGAGTATACCGCCAGGCTGCTGAGCCGCATCGGCCTGCCTTCGTACGTAATGAACCGCACCGGGTTTAGCCTCGCCGAGCAGCTGATCGGCCTGCAGCGCGGCGACGTGCTGATTATGATGGGGCAGAAGTCGCCGCACCGGGAGGGGATGACGACCCTGCGCGAGGCCCGCCGTCTGGGGATCCCGACGATTTTACTCACCCAGGCGCTGGACTCCCGCTTTAGCCAGGAGGCGCAGGTGGTCATTGAGGTGCCGCGCGGCGGCGATAATGGGCGGGTGCCGCTGCACGGGACGGTGCTGGTTTGCCTGGAGATGATCGTGCTGTCGGTCGCCTCCACCGCGCCGCAAAAAACGGTGAAATCGATGAAGCGGATCAATGAATTGCATCGGGCCATCGGGAAATCCGGCGGTAAACGAAGCTAAACGGCAGATAATTTACCGTCGGGAAGGTTTCCGGTTGCATGCCATGCTGACAGTGTGTATTTTTATGCAAAATTAATGCATAAAACGGAGTTGTCATGGTTAAGAAGTGGATGAAAGCATGCTGCCTGGTGGCGGCGATGATCGGCACCGCCCACGCGGCTCAGCAAACTTACGTGGTGGGATCCGGCGGAACCTATCGCCCGTTTGAGTTCGAGAACAGCCAGAAACAGCTGGAAGGTTTTGATATTGATATCATCAAAGCGATCGCCAAAGCGGAAGGCTTTGATATCAAACTGGTCAATACGCCGTGGGAAGGGATCTTCGCCACCCTCAACACCGGCGACCGCGACATTATTATCTCCGGGATCACTATCACCGATAAGCGTAAGCAGATGGTGGATTTCTCCGCCCCTTATTTCCCGGCCGAGCAGTCCATCGTCGTGCCGGCGGATTCAAAGGTCTCCTCCCTTGAGGCGCTGAAAAACGAGAAAGTCGGCGTGGTGAACTCCAGCACCGGCGATATCGTGGTTTCCGACGTGCTGGGCAAGAACAGTACCGCGATCAAGCGTTTTGATAATACTCCGCTGATGCTGCAGGAGCTGTTTGAAGACGGCGTGAGCGCGGCGGTCGGCGACGTCGGCGTGGTGAAATACTACATCAAGCAGCACCCGGAGAAGCAGTTCAAGCTGGTGCCGGATGCCAAATTTGAGCGCCAGTATTTCGGCATCGCGGTGGCGAAAGGCAACAGCGAGCTGCAGGCGAAGATCAACGCCGGTTTACAGAAAATCATCGCTGACGGCACCTACGCCAAAATCTATAAAACCTGGTTCGACGAGAACGTCCCGACACTGCCAGCGCAATAATTCGCATTTTTATTTTCATCACGGCTATCGACTCTGGCGATAGCCGTATTTTTTAGGGAAGGGCTATGACGGGATTCCGTTGGGAGATCATTGAGGAGTACGGTCCGCTGTTTATGGACGGTGCCCTGATGACCATTAAATGTACCATTATCTGCGTGATCCTCGGCACCCTGTGGGGGCTGACCCTCGGGCTGGGGCGCATGGCGAAAGCCGAGCACGGGGTATGGAAATACGTTCTGCGTTACCTGGTGCAGTTTCCGGTGCGCTTTTACGTCAGCGCGTTTCGCGGTACGCCGCTGTTCGTACAAATTATGGTGGTGCACTTCGCGCTGGTGCCGCTGTTTATCAACCCGCGCGACGGACTGCTGGTGACCAGCGGCATGATGAGCGCTGATTTCGCTCGCGAGCTGCGCTCAAACTACGGCGCGTTTCTCTCCTGTATCGTGGCGATTACGCTGAATGCCGGGGCCTACGTGTCGGAGATCTTCCGTGCCGGGATCCAGTCGATCGATAAGGGGCAGATGGAAGCTTCCCGCGCGCTGGGAATGCCGTGGTGGAAAACCATGCGTCAGGTGATTCTGCCGCAGGCGTTTCGCCGCATTCTGCCGCCGCTGGGCAACAACGCTATCGCCATCGTTAAGGACTCCTCGCTGGCGTCGGCCATCGGTCTGGCGGATCTGGCCTACGCCGCGCGCACCGTTTCCGGCGCCTACGCCACTTACTGGGAACCCTACCTGACCATCTCCCTGGTTTACTGGGTTATTACTTTCCTGCTGGCGCAGCTGGTTAACCGTCTGGAAAAGAGGTTTGGCAAAAGTGATTCACATTCGTAATTTACACAAGCGCTTCGGCGACAGCCACGTTCTGCGCGGCATCAGCTGCGACATTAAGCCGCAGGAAGTCGTGTGTATTATCGGCCCGTCCGGTTCCGGGAAAAGCACTTTTCTGCGCTGCATGAACGCGCTGGAAACCGTCAGCGAAGGCGAGGTTGAGGTAAACGGCTTCGCTGCCCACGATCGCGCCACCGATCTGAATAAGATGCGGGAAAGCGTCGGCATGGTCTTTCAGCGCTTCAATCTGTTCCCGCACAAAACGGTGCTGGAAAATCTGATTATGGCCCCGATGAGCCTGCGCGGCACGGCGCGCGCGGAGGCGGTGCGTCTGGCGGAAGAGCTGCTGGCGAAGGTCGGGCTGAGCGACAAGCGCGACGCCTGGCCCTCCAGCCTCTCCGGCGGGCAGCAGCAGCGGGTGGCCATCGCGCGCGCGCTGGCGATGAAGCCGTCGATTATGCTGTTTGATGAGCCCACTTCGGCGCTCGATCCTGAGCTGGTGGGCGACGTGCTGGAGGTGATGAAAAACCTCGCCAGCGAAGGGATGACCATGGTAATCGTAACCCACGAGATGGGCTTTGCTCGCGAAGTGGCCGACCGGGTTATCTTTATCGACCAGGGCATTATTCAGGAAGAGGGGAAACCGGCGCAGATCTTTAGCGCGCCGACTAACCCGCGCACCGCCGCGTTTTTGAGTAAAGTGCTGTAACGGCTACCGGCCCCGGCGCGCGACTGCGCTGCCGGGGAGAAGACCCTGCGCGGGCGATGAGGGAGCTTTCGTTCTGCCGAACCGTGCCTGCCCTTAAGCGTTACCGCGCCGCCTCGCTAATATCATCCATCTCTTCTTCGCGCTCGCGTTCGTCCGCCAGCAGGGCTTTTTCGCTTTTACCCAGGCACTGAATCAGCAGGAACAGCGCGCCGCTGACAAATAGCGTCATCAGCAGACCATCATACCCCGCGACGCTGATCAGCAATCCGCTGACCACCGGGCCTGCGACGCTCCCCGCGGACCAAAAGAACCCCAGCAGGGCGTTGATCATAATCAGCTTCTGCCCGGAGAAGGTCTTCCCGGCGCGGACCAGCGACAGGGTATAGAGCGCCCCCGCCGCAGCGCCGAGAAGCAGGCAGCCGACAATCAGCTGGATATGCGACGCCAGCAGGAACGGTAAGGCCAGCAGGGCGAGGCAGAAGACCACCGCGCAGGTCAGATGCACGCGGCGGATACCGAAGCGGTCGGCAATCCAGCCCAGCGGCGCCTGGAATACGGCATCGCCGGTTAATACCACGGTGACCAGCAGTACCGCCGTCACTTCACTCAGCCCTTTATCCATACCGTAAAGCGGCAGCAGCGCCAGTATGCTGGCATCAAAAAAGGCGAAGCAGAATACGCCGGAAGCCAGTACTGGCAAAAAGGCGCCGAGGCTGCGCCAGCTGGCGCGTTCCGCCAGCCGTTCGCGGCTGCCGGAGGGCAAATGGCGGAGCATCAGCAGACAGGCGAGGGTCACCAGTCCGACGAGCAGCAGAGTCCATGATTGATACGCTTCTCCGGCGGAGATCAGCAGCGGCCCCGCCAGCTGACAGCCGGTAAAGGCGGAGGCATAAATGCCGGTCAGGGTTGCCCGGTTTTTACCCGCCGCGCCGCCGGTGATCCAGCTTTCGCCAATGACGATAATCACCCCTGACGCCAGGCCGGTCACCAGCCGCGGCAGCAGAAGATGAACCATATCAAACGACAGGCAGGAGGCGATGGTTGCCGCCGCCAGCGCCACCAGGCTTACGGAGAGCAGAAGCCCCATCTCGAAGCGCCGGCACAGCGCGGGCGAGAGGAAGGAGGATATCATCATCCCCGCTGGCGGTAGCGCGGCCAGCAGGCCGACGTAAACGGTATCAACCTGCTGCTGCGCCAGCTCCAGACTGATTAAGGGCACCGTGTATCCGGTGATAAATCCCACTAATGAAGCCGCCATGATCATCGCCAGCGTGGGGGCAAGACGATTCTGCTCTGGGTTGAACATTTTATTTCCGGTTAAGGAGGTCTGTAGAGTGAATTATTCGGCAAAACGCCAGTATAGCTGCATAATAATTAATCGCACGCCTTATGTCACCGTTGATATGACTACAAAAAAACGCAGTGCAGGCGGGATGCCGCGCAAAGGCGCGTTGGCGCAGGGTTTGGCGGCAGTTGTCAGCGAGCGGGCGAAAGGATATAACCAATAGGCTAGCGGGTTACCTGTAGCCCCAACGTATTGCATAAAACACTCGTTCAGCGCTGAAGCTGTGCAGGAAAGGAGTAAGACATGGCTGTATCCCCTTCACTGATCGCCGAGGCCATTCGCTGGCGACGTGATTTTCATGCTTGCCCTGAGCTGGGGTATCAGGAACAGGAAACCTCTCGCCGGGTCGCTGAACTGCTCGCTTCATTTGGCCTTCAGGTGCATAGCGGTCTGGCGGGCACCGGCGTGGTCGCGACGCTGGAGAACGGCCCGGGTCCGGTAATTGGCCTGCGGGCCGATATGGATGCGCTACCGATCGCCGAGCAGAGCGACGTCGACTATAAATCGCGTAATCCGGGCGTGATGCACGCCTGCGGCCACGACGGCCATAGCGCAATGCTGCTGGCGGCAGCGGCGCATCTGGCGCAAACCCGCCGCTTTCGCGGCACCGTTCACTTTGTTTTCCAGCCCGCTGAGGAGAACCTGGGCGGCGCGCGTAAGATGGTGGAAGAGGGGCTGTTTGCGCGCTTCCCGATGGATGCCATTTACGCGCTGCACAACTGGCCGGGTATGCCGCTGGGCCAGGTGGCGATCGGCAGCGGGGCGATGATGGCCTCTCTCGATGCGTTTGAAATTACCCTGACCGGCAAGAGCTGCCATGCGGCGATGCCGGAGCGCGGGGCGGACCCGATTGTCGCCGCGGCGCAGCTGATTATGGCGCTGCAAACCATTCCGTCGCGCCGCCTGTCGCCGCAGGAATCCACGGTGGTAAGCATTACCCAGATTTCCGGCGGGGAGGCGATCAACGTGCTGCCGGATAAAGTGGTGCTGCGCGGAACCTTCCGCTGTCTGAATAACCAGGTGCGTGAGCGGGTCAGGGGGCTGATTGAAAGCTATGTCGCCGCCCAGCCGCAGGTATCAGACGTGGAAGGCAAAATCGCCTGGTATCCCGGTTATCCCGTCACCACCAACCACCCGGCTGAAGCGCAAAAGGTTCGCGAGGTGGCGACCGCGCTGCTGGGGGAATCGGCGGTGAGCTGGAACGGCAATCCCTCTATGGCCTCGGAAGATTTTGCCTGCATGCTGGAGGGCTGCCCGGGCGCCTATTTCTGGATTGGTACCGATGGCGAGACGGCGTCAAAGCCGCTACATAACGCCGGATATGATTTTAACGATGCGCTGATCCCGCACGGCGTGGCGCTGTGGACGGCGCTGGTGGAGAAACTGTTGGCGTAAGAGACCGATCCCGGAGGCGATGCTGCGCATCTGTCCGGGCTACACGACTTCAGCGGACTGCGGACCGGTAGCCCGGGTAAGCGCAGCGCGACCCGGGAGGACGCCGCACCGATGCATAATCCCGGCGCATTCCCCGGGTTGCGGCGTAAACGCCTTACGCCGGGCTACCGCCTGCGGATCCCGTAGCCCGGGTAAGCGCAGAACCTGTAGCCAGGGCAAGGCGCGTTGAGCGCAGCCCCCGGGAGCAAAAGTGGATATGCGGGGAGACGCGCGCATCTCCCTGCGGTGTTTTACACGTTCACCGCCGCTTTCAGGCGGGCTTTCATCTCACTATAGCTTGTCCAGGCATACTGCTCGGCCCAGCGCTGATCCGCGATAGCCTCCACCTTCACCGCGCAGTATTTGGTTTCCGGCGTTTTCGAGATCGGGTCGAGATTATCCTGCGTCAGCTCATTACAGGCGCCGACCCACCATTGATAGGTCATATACACCGCGCCTTCGTTAATGCGATCGCTGATGTCGGCGCGGGTAATCACCTTACCGCGCCGCGAGCTGACCCACACCAGCTGCTGGTCGGCGATACCGAGGCGCTGCGCGTCGGCGCGATTGATTTGCACCCGGCCCGGCTCATCGGCAAGCGATTGCAGGGCCGCGCAGTTGCCGGTCATCGAACGACACGAGTAGTGGCCGACTTCGCGCACGGTACAGAGCACCAGCGGATACGCTTCATCCGGCGTCTCGGCAGGCGCGCGCCACGGGGCGGCGAACAGCTGGCCTTTGCCGGTTGGCGTATCGAAGAGGTTATCTTTATACAGCCACGGCGTACCGGGGTGATCCAGCGTCGGGCACGGCCACTGGACGTGGTTCATATCGCCCATTTTCTCGTAGGTGACGCCATAGAACAGCGGACAAAGCTCGCGCATTTCGTCCCAGATCTGCTGGTTGTTATCGTAATGCATCGGATAGCCCATTTCGCTGGCCAGCAGGCTGATGATTTCCCAGTCGCGCTTAACATTACCGGTGGCGATAATCGCTTGCTCGAAGCGCTGGAAGCCGCGGTCGGCGCAGGTAAAGACGCCGCCGTGTTCGCCCCAGGAGGTGGCGGGCAGCAGCACATCGGCGATTTCGGCGGTTTTGGTCATAAAGATATCCTGCACCACCACAAAATCGAGCACTTCAATCCCCTTACGCACCAGGCCTAAATCGGCTTCGGTTTGCAGGGGATCTTCACCCATGATGTAGTAGGCTTTGATTTCGCCAGCCAGCGCTTTGTGCGGCACTTCGGTGATCCGGGTACCGACCTGGCCGTCCATGACAGCCGGGTTAACGCCCCATGCTTTGGCAAACTTATCGCGAACGCTGGCGTCGGTGACGTCCTGGTAGCCCGGGAACATATTCGGCAGGACGCCCATATCGCAGGCGCCCTGGACGTTGTTTTGTCCGCGTACCGGACCCACGCCGACGTTGGCGCGTCCGAGGTTACCGGTTAACAGCGCCAGGCTCGCCAGCCCTCTGACGACGTCCACCGCCTGGCCGAACTGGGTGACGCCCATGCCCCACATAATGGTGGCGGAAGGCGCGGCGGCAAACATGCGCATCGCCTGGCGAATTTCAGCGGCCGGCACGCCGACGATCCCTTCGACGGCTTCAGGGGAATAGTCTTTCACCGTTTCGCGATAGGCGTCCAGCCCCTCGGTAAAGCGGTCGACGTAGTCGTGGTTATACAGATCCTCTTCCAGCAGCACGTGGGCGAAGGCGTTGACCAGCGCCATATTGCTGCCGTTATTGAGCTGCAGATGGCGATCGGCGATGCGGGCGGTTTCGATACGGCGCGGGTCGCAGACGATGATTTTCGCCCCGTTTTCGCGAGCTTTAATCACCCGGCGGGCGACGATAGGGTGGGAGTCAGCGCAGTTATAGCCAAAGACCAGCAGACATTTCGAGTTTTCGATATCGCTAATCGAGTTGCTCATCGCGCCGTTACCGAGCGCCAGCTGAAGCCCGGCTACCGACGGGCCGTGGCAGACGCGGGCGCAGCAGTCGACGTTGTTGGTGTGGAGCACGCCGCGGGCGAATTTCTGCATCACATAGTTGGTTTCATTCCCGGTACCGCGCGATGAACCGGTCGTCATAATGGCGCGCGGGCCGTGCTTCTCCTTTATTTCACGCAGTTTATTCGCCGTATAGCGGATAGCTTCCTCCCAGCTGACCGGGGTGAACTTACCGCCTTTCTGATAGCGAATCATCGGCTGCTGCAGACGCGGCGTCAGTAGCTGGGTGTCGTTGAGAAAATCCCAGCCGTAATAGCCTTTCAGGCACAGCTGATTTTGGTTGGTGACGCCATCGGCGGCTTCGGCACGGAGAATTTTATTGTTTTCGACGACCAGCTTAAGTTTGCAACCGGCCCCGCAATAAGGGCAAACGCTCGTGATTTTTTTCATCAGTAACAGACCTGTTAACAGAGAATAAACAACAATGGACAGGCCGGGCCCGGCCCGCCTTTGTCAGGGCGTCATGAGCCAGCGCACCGGCAAATGACGGGAGCGTTATGCATACGCTGTGCCAAAACTTAACTTATTGAATTTGTATAGAATAGTTGATCAGGCGGGGCGGGGCGGCGGTGATGTCGACACTAATGACGATGACATGACGCCCGTTCGGGCGTCATCGAGGAAAAATCAGGCCAGCTTCTGGCGCAGCTGCGCGAGGGTGTCGGCGGGTAAACCGACTTCTTCGGCGGCGGCGCAAATCGCCTGCCAGCTGCCGGCGTCCAGCGGTATCCCCTGCGCCAGACGCTGCTGGCGGTTAGCCTCTTCCCACTCGCCCGGGGCCAGAATCGGCGCGTCCGGGTCGTGCGGCGACCGTTTACACCAGTCGATAAACGCTTCGGTCTCGCGCTGCATATCCGGCGCATCGAACGCTTCCGGGCTGAGAATAATGGTGGTCATGCAGTTGAAGATAGCGTCCACGCTGCCCTGCAGCGTCTCCTGATGCGAGGTTTTACCGCCGGATACCGCGCCGCCGATAATTTCGCACAGCGTCGCCAGCGCGTAGCCTTTATGTTCGGCAAAGGTCAGCAGCGCCCCCAGCGGCGACGTCTGCATCACCGCCGGGTCGGTAGTGGGGACGCCGTGAGCGTCGATCAGCGACCCCGCCGGTACCGGGACGCCTTTATGCCAGGCGACGCGGGTTTTACCGAAGGCGATGGCGCTGGTGGCGTAATCCAGCAGCAGCGGCGGATGGCCGGCGCGCGGGAACACCACGCACAGCGGGTTAGTACCGAAGCGGCTGTCTTTCCCACGGAACGGGGCGACCATCACGTTGCCAACGACGTTAACGAAATGGATAGAGATCATTCCGGCGGCCGCGCACTGTTCCGCCCAGTAGCCGATGCGGCCAATATGGTGCGCATTGCGCAGCGCCACGGCGGCCATACCGTGCTCTCTGGCTTTCTTAATGCCGATCTGCATGGCTTCATGGGCCACCACCTGGCCGAAGCCGCCGTTGCCGTCCAGCGTGACCACCGCGCCCGCGTCTTTCATCACGCTGGCGTGGCGATTGAGCTGGAGATAACCCTGCGCGTGGGAGCGTACGTAGCTTGGGATCATGCCGACGCCGTGGGAATCGTGCCCGGCCAGGTTAGCGGCAATCAGATGGTCGGCGATAAGCGATGCTTCGGTGAGGGAGCTTCCCATATGGGTGAAAAGGGTTTTAACAAATTGATGCAGATCCGTGGCCTGGAAGCGATGTCCTGTTTGCACTGATTCTCTCCTGTGATTGGGTTGCGAATTCTTGTTTTAGTGTGTTTGCATTTCCATGCTGCGCTGAGCCACGGAGAAGATCAAGGTTTTGAATCTGTGACGGTAAAGAGAAGGGCTGAGGGGGAAAGTGCAGCGTTGAGGCCGGGCAGTCTGGTTATGATGTGAGGGATCATTAACGCTGAATGCTCTCTCTGGCGACTTGACTGGGATGGCTCACAGTAGAAAGACGCTGTCTCTCTCTGTCTACGGGGAGGGCGCAAGGAAGGTTATAGGACATGATATGAGTGAGAGGCATTATTGTAAGTTGTGTTTTAATATATCCGCTGAATGAAATGCCGCTATTTCTTTTGCGCTCAGCGCGAATCTATACATTGTCCGGTTTAACCATCGATACCGGATATTTGGCAGATATTATTTGTGAGTTTTATATTAATCCTGCTAGCCATTAATTATAGCCATATTAAAATCCACTACTGGACTTTTTCATGGCCGGTAAACGATAAAAAATAATTTATTTCTTATGCCCCTGCTCGCGCGCTTTTCAGTATCCGGAATGACCAGTATTTGCGTTACATATTGATTTGCATCAATCAATGCTGCCTGTTCAGATATGAATTTAATTCACATTTCTCTGTCAGGTATACATCCTGCCTTTATTGTAAGTAAATGGTTGTTATTACATACCGGCTTTGTTTGTCTCATGCGTTTCATTTTTACATTTGCCTTAAGATGCCTGAGGAAAGTCTTATAATGGACTTTGGAACAGGCTGGTTGATATTTTTTGGCGCTTTGCTCTACTATATCCGGGTCATCACACACCGTTATCTTTAACACATTATTCCTCACGGGAAGGGACCGCTATGGCTGATACGTTCCAGAATGAGGTGC
>NZ_JAWXQV010000007.1:0-11200 GCF_033843325.1 Klebsiella sp. JN_Kp126
TTTAATCAGCGAGTCAGCTTGGGAAGAAATGACCTGCTTATTCGCACCTTCCCTAACAAGGGTGAAGCAATGGCGCGTACACAAAATATGAAGAAATTAATGCCGTCAATATTGGCAATGGCCATGGGGGCTATATTTGGCAATTCAGCTATGGCGGCTGAAACCACCGCGCTACAGGCAGCACCGGCTTATACCGCAACGCAGACTAAAGGGGAGACGCTGTGGAGCAATGACGATACGGCAATTGGTATTTTAGGATCCGTACGTTTAATGGCCAAAACGGACTCTAATCATACTCAGGAACATAATATACAGAATAATGACTCGCGGCTGGGGGTTGCCGTGCGGCATAATTTTGACCTGAACGGCCTGAGTAATTATGCCGTCGGTTATTATGAGACCGGCGTTCATGGTTTAGATTCCGCCACCGATGACCAGGGCAATGATGTTTATACCCGGCAGGCTTATGCCGGTATTGGCAATGACCGCTATGGCGTGGTGACCTTCGGCAAACAGTATGCTCCCACGGACTGGGGGCTGGGTATTGATACGACTTATGCCTGGGGCGGGAAAGCGAAACATGATACCACCGGAATGTCGACGGATATTATTAATTCCGCGGCAATCTATTATTACAATGATAAAAATATGACGATTGGCGTCATGGGGCAAGGCAATGACAACGTCGACAGCATCGGCTTTGCGGCCTACGGCGATGGGCCGAACCTGCATGATGCTTACCGCGATGGTTCAGCCACCGTTCACGGCGGCGCCGCGGTTGCCGCGCAGTACCGTTGGGATAACGGCTTCTCCGTCTCCAGCGCGGTGGCGTATAACAATTACACGGTAAATAGCGGGTCAGTCAGCGGCTGCCAGAATTTTGGCCCGAATGGCCACTGTTTTAATTACACCGATAATAACGGCGATGCCTATGACGGCAATACTTATAGCATGGGCATGAACGCGAAATATACGACAAGCGTTGGCGATCATGCCTGGTATAACGGCGCGGAAGTGACTTATTACCTCAATAAAGTGAATGATGTTACAGCGGCGACCAGCGGCCATTACGAACATAATAACCAGCAGGGGGATGACCAGGAAACGGTTCTCGGTCTGGAATATGACTCGCAATTTAAAATCACCCCGGCCTGGAGCGTCTACGTTGATTTTAACTGGTCGCAGGGCGGCGATGCGATGGAGGGGCAGCACTTCCAGTCGACGGTATTAGGCACCGATTACTGGCTGGGGAAAAACGCGGTGACTTATCTTGAATACGGCTACGAAAAAGCCTGGGGCAACGATAATGAAGCGTGGAATATTGACGACAATCTCGGCGCAGTGGGGCTGCGCGTCTTTATCTGACGGGCATTTTCTTTTCATTTATGGTCTTGAGGGTGCTTTAGTTAACGGATTGCATCCTTTTCTGCCTTGCCCGGCGGTGTATTACGCCGGGCCTTTTCACGATAATCGCCGCTATCGGCGTCTGGTTGTAGAAACAGTAGGGCTACACTATAGTGTCACGTTATGAATACTATAGAAGACAACCTCAACCAGCGCATCAGCGCACGCATCCGAATCGAGCGGGAATCCCGCGGCTGGTCGCTCAGCGAACTCGCCGAGCGGGCTGGGGCGTCGCGGGCGATGATCCACAAGATCGAGCGCGGCGAAAGCAGCCCGACGGCGTCGATGCTTGGACGGCTTTCCGGCGCCTTCGGCATTAGCATGTCGACGCTGATCGCCAGGGCGGAGATGCAGGAAGGCAAGCTGCTGCGTTTTGCTCATCAGCCGGTGTGGCACGATCCGCAGAGCCACTATCTTCGGCGTCACGTTTCCCCGCGTAGCGACCTGCCTATCGATCTGGTGCAGGTGGAACTTCCGGCTGGCAGCGACGTTCCTATGCCCGCGTCATCCTATGCGCTGGCCCGGCAGCTCATCTGGCTACAGCAGGGCGAACTGGTCTTTCTCGAAGGCAATGCGCGCCACGAAATGCAGGCGGGGGATTGCCTGGAGCTCGGGCCGCCGAACGACTGCCGCTTTATTAATGAAACCACGCAGCCCTGCGTCTATCTGGTGGTCCGGCTCAATCAATCTGCCTCATAATGTCAATGCGCGTTGCCGGGAAAGCAGCTAGCCTCAATACAGACTTGTCAAAAGAGGAGTTTGTTATGGCTTTCAATCCGCAACGCCACCGCCGCTGGCTGCTGGCATCCCGTCCGCACGGCGAGCCGACCGGGGAAAACTTCCGCCTGGAAGAGGGTGAGGTCGCTTCTCCCGGGCCGGGACAGCTACTGCTGCGCACCGTCTTTCTGTCTTTAGATCCCTATATGCGCGGGCGGATGAGCGACGCGCCTTCCTATTCGCCGCCGGTCGCCGTTGGCGCGGTGATGGTGGGCGGCACCGTGAGCCGCGTCGTGACATCGAACCATGATGATTATCAGCCCGGCGACTGGGTGCTTGGCTACGGCGGCTGGCAGGATTATGAACTCTCCGACGGCAGCGGGCTGGTGAAGTTAGGCGAGAGCCCGGAACACCCTTCCTGGGCGCTGGGGATCCTCGGCATGCCGGGCTTTACCGCCTATATGGGGCTGCTGGATATTGGTCAGCCGAAAGCGGGCGAAACGCTGGTGGTCGCCGCCGCCACCGGGCCGGTTGGCGCAACGGTCGGACAGATTGCTAAGCTGAAAGGCTGCCGTACGGTGGGCATCGCTGGCGGCAGCGAGAAGTGCCGCTATGCGGTAGAAACCCTCGGCTTCGACGCCTGCATCGATCACCGCGCGCCCGATTTCGCCGTCAAACTGCTTGAAGCCTGCCCGCAGGGGATCGATATCTACTATGAGAACGTCGGTGGGAAAGTGTTTGATGAAGTACTGCCGCTGCTGAACACCTCGGCTCGCGTGCCGGTTTGCGGCCTGGTCAGCGGCTACAATGCCACCGCGCTGCCCGACGGCCCGGATCGTTTACCGCTGCTGATGGCGACAATCCTCAAAAAACGCATCCGTATGCAGGGCTTTATTATCGGCCAGGATTACGGGCACCGGATTGCCGAGTTCCAGCAGGAGATGGGGCGCTGGGTGCAGGCAGGGAAAATCAAATACCGCGAGCAGGTGGTTGACGGCCTGGAGAACGCGCCGCAGGCGCTCATCGGTCTGCTGAAGGGCGAGAACTTCGGTAAAGTGGTGGTTCGAGTCTCTCCTGACGAGTAGCTTTTTCCCGGCAGGCATCGCGCCTGCCGGTTTTATGATGATTTACGCGTAAAACGCCAGCCGCTCCGCCAGCAGGTCAACAAACGCCTGGCGATCGACATCGAGCATCACCGTTGCGTTCGGCTTCCTGCCGGTCAGATTGTAGAAATCGACCACGGTCATTCCCTGGGTATATTTCCCCTGCGTTTCCACGCCGACCCAGCGTTCAACGGTGGTAAACATCTCCGGCTTCAGCAGCCAGGCAATGGTGCACGGGTCGTGCAGCGGCGCGCCGACAAAGCCCCATTTCTCATCCTTATGGTACTCAAGGAAGAAGTCGAGCAGTTCGGCGACGATGGTGGATATCGGGTTGCCAATGCGGCGGAAGCGCTCAATATCCTCAACGTGAATTTGCGCTTTATGGGTGACGTCTAACCCGGCCATCACCACCGGAATGCCGGACTGGAAAACGATCTCCGCCGCTTCCGGGTCGACGTAGATATTAAACTCGACCGCCGGCTGCCAGTTACCCAGCACCATCGCACCGCCCATTATCACGATGCGGGCAATTTTGGCATGCAGTTCAGGGTGGCTGTTGAGCAGCAGGGCGACGTTGGTTTGCGGGCCGGTTGCGACGATGGTGACCGGCTCGGCGCTGTCGCGCAGGGTTTTGGCCATCAGCTCGACGGCGGTGCACGTCTGGGCGGCAAAGCCCGGTTCCGGCAGCGCCGGACCGTCAAGACCGCTCTCGCCATGCACGTTATCGGCGATAATCAGCTCCCGCATCAACGGCTTGAGCGCGCCGCCGGCTACCGGAATATCCGGGCGCTTAAGCAGGGTGAGCATCCGCAGGACGTTGCGCAGGGTTTTGTCCGGGGTCTGATTTCCCGCGGAAGAGGTGACGGCTTTAACATTGAGTTCGGGTGAGGCGAGGGCAAGAACGAGGGCAATCGCGTCATCATGACCCGGATCGCAATCGATAATCACTGGCAGTGCCATAGCAGCTCCTTGTTGGCGTTATTTTGTGACAAGGGTAACGCCGTAAAGCGGCATAGACGAGGCTTAGCGCAGGATAGTGTGATGACGTGCACGATTGAGCGCCGATATCGCGCGACGCCTTGCCAATCTATCTGCCTGATCCTTGCGCAATCAGGGGGTAGCCATGCGGTGGCGCAAAAAGTCGCTTCTCGCGGAGGCCTATAATGATAAAACGACTCAACCATACAAATATTCATGGTTTGCTTTCCGCCAACGGATTCTTATTCTAAAGAAAACTTCAAGAGGTAACCGCAATGAAAGATGTTGTAGATAAATGCAGTACCAAAGGCTGCGCCATTGACGTGGGCTCGATTATTGATAATGAGGACTGCGTCTGGCGGGTAGAGAAAAACTTCGCCAGCCGCGAAGAGGCCGAGTCCACCATCGCGGCCGTCCGCGAACGTGCCCTGGCCGCCGCGCCCGCCAGCGAGCCGCCGCAGGTCGACTATACCATCGTGGCCGCCGGCGATGAGGCAAAGCTTGAGGCTTCGATTGCCTTCTCCTGCCAGGCGGAAAAGATCATTTTCGAATTGTCGTTAAGAAACGTGATTTAACGCCATCGAGCATCCACGGCTAACCCTCAACAGGATCCTGCGAGCGATCCCGTTGAGGTCCCGCAATTAAGCGTTACTCAAACCGCCATGCCAGATTTAGACCGATACCGTAATTACGGCCCGGCGCCGGTTCGTAGTAGCGGCCGTTGGATTCGTTAACGATAACCGAGCCCGCGTAGCTGCGGTCGAACAGGTTATCGACGCGGCCAAACAGATCCATATCCATTTTGCCGTAGCTCCATTTATAGCCGGTCGTCAGGCCGACCACCGTCCAGGATGGGGCTTTGGCGGTGTTCTCATCGTTAGCCATAATATCGCTCATATAGCGAATATCGCTGCCCGCGTACCAGCCTTTTTCGGGCTGGTAGCCAAAGGAGGCATAGCCCATGTTGCGGGCGATCCCCGGAATGCGATTGCCTTTACAGCTGGCATCATCACAGACGTTGGTACGATAGGTCGCATCCAGCCAGGTCCAGGCCGCTTTTAAACGCCAGCTCTCGCCGAACTGCTGATCCAGCCCCAGCTCCATCCCCTGGCGACGGGTTTTCCCGGCGTTTTTGTAGCTGGTACGCCCGCCGCTGCTGGTGTCGGAAACAATTTCATCACTGGCGTCAGTCTGAAATAAGGCCGCGGTGAGGAGACCGTTTTCAATCCTCAGTTTACTACCGATTTCTACTGTGTCATTGGTTGCAGGTTTTAATCCAAGATTTAGCCCGCCAATATCATTTGAACGGTAGGAGAGTTCAGTAATGGTTGGAGTTTCAAAACCGCGGCCTGCTGAAAGATAAACGTTCCAGGCATCGGTAATCGAATATTTAAGCGAGCCGACCGGCAACCATCGATGGTAGCTGGTATTGTCGCTACTGTCGGGGTTACCTTTAGTCACGTAATGATCGTTAGAATCGAACCAGACTGAGCTGTAACGGATACCTGCATCAAAAGTAAGGTTTTCTGCCAACTGCCACTGGGTCTGCAAGTAGGGGTCCAGATTCCACATTAAATTACGTTCATTGCGTCTTAAGTTCCCTTTTTCTCCTAACTGCGTTCCGCTATCTGTAACTATGAAGTTCTCATATCCTTTCCGTTGCTCACTCATGGTTTCGTAATCAAGACCGGTGGTAAAGGTGACCGGCACCAGCAGTTCGCCGCGGTGGGTCCAGCGGGTGTCTATGCCTTGATAATGGCGGGTCAGTTCGATAACTCCCCCAGAATTAGACGATTTAGTTTGAACTTTCTCTGGAATCGACTGATATTGCGTGGTTTCACGTTCACCGGCGTACATCATCACGCTCAGATCGTCCTGCTCGCTCAGCTGTCGCTCGTAGCGTAAACCGGCCTGGGTCTGTTTGATGGTTTTGCGGGTATTGTACTCATCGCCTCTTGGCGACTGGCGCGGATTATTTTGCCATTCGTCGTAGCTCAGGCCGCCCGCGTCATTAGCTTTAATATCCACGCTGTTAAACAGCAGGGTCAGCTTACTGACGTCATTGATGCGCACGCCGAGCTTCGCGTTGGCAAGATTCTTACGCGCGCCGCTATGGTCGCGGGAGCCGTGGGTGGTGAAGCGGTTGGTGGAAACCACGTAGTCGACGTCGCCCGCGTGGCTGCCGTCGCCCACCGCGCCGGTCGCTTTCATACCGTAATGCCAGGTGCCAAAGCTGCCGTAGTAGCTGCTGGCTTCGATAGTGGGCGGCTGGCTTCCGGTCTGGCTGGTGGCGTTGATCACCCCGCCGGAGGAGTTACCGTACAGGGCGGAAAAAGGCCCGCGCAGCACCTCGAGCGAATCGAGGCTGCCAATATCAATATTCGAGGTTTGCCCCTGGCCATCGGGCATGGTGGCCGGAATACCGTCGACGTAAATACGCAGCCCGCGCACGCCGTAGGTGGAGCGGGACCCGAAGCCGCGAATCGAAAGCTGCAGATCCTGCGCGTAGTTCTGGCGGTTTTGCACCTGCAGTCCCGGTACCGCGCCCAGCGACTCGGAGAGGTTTACCCGCGGCGCGGCCTGGCGCATCTCATCGCCGTTAACCACGCTAACGGCGGCGGGGGTATCGAGTTCAGAAACCGCCGACGGCGCGGCGGTAACCACCATAGTCTGTTCAGCGGCGAGAGCGGTGGGCCCTGCGGAGACCAGCGGCAAAAGCAGAGCGGGGAGCGCGGCGGCGCGCACGGAAAGGATTTTCATCAAAGTTACTCACAAAACGAACCAAACGGAACATATGTATATATGTTAGCTCTTTTGTAAATTTTTTGAAAAGACTTAACGGAATTTGAGTTAACAAATAGCAAGAATTGCGTGATGCCGAGAGCGCTACGGGTAATTAACGCTCCACATTGCGATAAATAATGATTACTATTCGCATTCCAAAGAAGAGCGCAAAGCGATGATTTTGCGCCCCGGAAGCACTGTCGAGCAGGCATATATTTGTTTTATCAAAGGGAGTCGTCATGTCATTACGTCATCTGTCCGCGCCGCGTCTGCGCCGTTCACTGTTGTTAACTTCGTTACTGCTGGCGGGGAGCTTTAGCGCCCACGCGGCGGAAGAAATGCTGCGCAAAGCCGTCGGCAAGGGCGCATACGAAATGGCCTATAGCCAGCAGGAGAATGCGCTGTGGGTGGCCACTTCGCAAAGCCGTTCGCTGGATAAAGGCGGTATCGTTTACCGTCTCGATCCGACGACTCTCGAAGTCACGCAGATTATTCATAACGATCTGAAACCCTTCGGCGCGACGATCGATAACGCCACTCAGACCCTGTGGTTTGGCAACACCACCGACAGCACCGTCACCGCCATTGATGCTAAAACCGGGAAAGTGAAAGGGCGTCTGGTGCTTGACGCCCGCCAGCGCAGCGAAACCGTACGTCCGCTGGCCCCGCGCGAGCTGGCGGTCAACGAGAAAACCAACACCGTCTACATCACCGGGCTGGGTAAAGAGAGCGTGATTTGGGTGGTGGATGGCGACAAGCTAACGCTGAAAGACACCATCGCCAATACTGGCGCAATGGCGACCGGCCTGGCGCTGGACGCGGAAGCGAACCGTATCTATACCACCAATGCCGACGGGGAACTGGTGACTATCGACAGCACCAGCAACAAAATCCTGTCGCGTAAAAAGCTGCAGGATGATGGCAAAGAGCACTTTTATCTCAACCTGAGCCTGGATACCGCCGGACATCGCGCCTTTATCACCGACGGTAAACAGCCGGAAGTGCTGGTGATCGATATTCGCGATGGCAAAGTGCTGGAGAAAATCGCCGCGCCGGAGTCCCTGGCCGTGCTGTTTAACCCGACCCGCAATGAAGCCTACGTGACGCACCGTAAAGCCGGCGAAGTGAGTGTGATCGATGGTAAGACCTACAAAGTGGTCAAGACCTTCAAAACGCCGACTCATCCGAACAGCCTGACGCTCTCCGCCGATGGTAAAACGCTGTACGTCAGCGTGAAGCAGGAGTCGACGCGTCAGAAAGAGGCGACCCAGCCGGATGACGTTATCCGCATCGCGCTGTGATCCTGACGGGAGGGGGCAACCTCTCCCGCCATCAGTGGGCTCGCACTGCAGCCGGGTGGCGGATTACGCCTCACCCGGCCTACAAAATGCACTGTTTGCTGTCTGACCGAAAACCGCACCCATCCAGATATCACCCTCTGTTACAAACACTTATTAGCCTGATAAATGTAATGGCTATAAACTTACGGCTTTCCTGCGCAAGCGGGACGGTGGCATTAATCCTGGAGAAAAGATGAAAAAATCATTAATGGTTGTTTGCGCCGGCGCGATGCTGGCTCTTCTGGCGGGCTGTAGCTCAAACTATGTCATGACGACAAAAAGCGGGCAGACTATCGTAACGCAGGGCAAGCCGAAGCTGGATAAAGATACCGGAATGACCAGCTATACTGATGAGTCGGGCAATAAGCGCCAGATTAACAGCAGCGATGTGGCCCAGCTGGTGGAAGATAATTAAGTTGTGCCGTTGCGGTTTGCCCGGTGAGGCAAACCGCAACGTGATTTATTGCTGTTTTTCAATATTCGGCGCGGTGCTATGAATGTCATGCACGCGCTTGCGCACGCCAAACCAGCCGGCGACCAGCAAAACGGCAATCAGCGGAAGCGAACCGATGGTATAAGTCCCATTCGGATAATCGAAAGCCATTAATACCAGCACGCTAAGCAGGAACAGCAGGGTCAGCCAGGAGGTGAAGGGCGCACCCGGCATCTTGAAGCTAACGTCCGCCGCTTTGCCTTCCTTGATCGCCTTACGCAGGCGCATCTGGCACACCACAATAAAGCCCCATGAAGCGATAATCCCCAGCGACGCGACGTTAAGGACAATTTCAAATACCTGCGAAGGCACCAGGTAGTTGAGGAATACCCCAACGACATAGACGCCCAGCGTCGCCAGAATCCCGGCGTAGGGCACGTGGTGGCGGCTCATTTTCGACATAAACTTCGGCGCCGAACCGCCCATCGACATGGAGCGCAGAATACGCCCGGTGCAGTAGAGGCCGGAGTTGAGGCTGGAGAGCGCGGCGGTTAACACCACGATATTCATCACGCTGCCGATATACGGCACGCCCAGCTTCGAGAAGAAGGTGACGAACGGGCTCTGCCCGGCCTGATAGGCATTCCACGGCAGCAGCAGCACCAGCAGCAGCACGGAGCCAACGTAGAACAGACCAATACGCCAGATAACGCTGTTAATGGCGCGCGGCACCATGGTCTGCGGATCTTTACACTCGCCAGCGGCGGTACCCACCAGTTCGATAGAGGCGAAGGCGAACACCACCCCCTGTACCAGCACCAGCGCCGGCAGCAGGCCGTGCGGGAACAGGCCGCCGTTATCGGTAATCAGGTGGAAACCGGTGGCATTGCCATCCAGCGGCTTTCCGCTGCCAAGAAAAATAGTCCCGACCACCAGAAACGCGACGATCGCCAGAACTTTCACCAGCGCGAACCAGAACTCCATCTCGGCGAACCATTTCACGCCGATCATGTTCATGGTGCCGACAATCGCCAGCGCGCCGAGGGCGAAGACCCACTGCGGAACGTCGCCAAACGCGCCCCAGTAGTGCATATACAGCGCGACGGCGGTGATATCGACGATCCCGGTCATCGCCCAGTTGATAAAGTACATCCAGCCCGCAACGTAAGCCGCTTTTTCGCCGAGGAACTCGCGGGCGTAGGAGACGAAGCTGCCGCTGGAGGGGCGATGAAGCACCAGCTCGCCCAGCGCGCGTAAGATAAAGAACGAGAAGAGGCCGCAGACCAGATAAACCAGCGCCAGGGCCGGTCCGGCCATCTGCAGGCGCGCGCCCGCGCCGAGGAACAGGCCGGTACCAATTGCGCCGCCGATGGCAATCATCTGCACCTGACGGTTGCCCATCGCCTTGTGGTAGCCCGACTCCTGCGAGTTCAGCCAGTGGCGTTTGGCAGCGTGCTGCTCCGCCACGCTAGAGTGTTTTGTATTCATTGATGTCGCTATTTTCCTGTCAATGTCCATGAAGTGGTTCGTGCTGCTGGCTCTCTCATCATTCTGAGGAATGAGATAAGCGAGCATGGCGGAGAATCCTACACGTATCGGAAAATGGACGCACGCAAAAGATTTGCGGACAGCACTTGCTTAAATATCAATGAGATCGGAAGCTTTTCGGCGTTCGCGCATGATGGGGAAATTTTGCTCATCGTTTTAACGTTATTGCGCTATTATTCTCCGCCCGCGTTTTGCCCGAGAGACCACGATGAAAATCAACGTAGTAGGGACCAGCGGCGTCGGCAAATCCACCCTCGCGCGTCGGCTGGCTCAGGAACTGTCACTGCCTTATATTGAAATGGATGTGCTCTACTGGCTGCCCGAGTGGCAAGGGACGCCGGACGATGAGTTCTACGCCAAACTCACCGCCGCGCTCGCCGCGCCCGGCTGGGTGCTGGACGGCAACTATAACCGCAGCCGCCCGGTAAAATGGCGCGATGTGGATCTGGTGGTATGGGTGGACTACAGCTTCTGGCGCACGATCCGCCAGGCGGTCCGTCGCGCGGCTTCACGCGCAAGCCGACGACAGGAGCTGTGGCCCGGCACAGGCAATTGCGAAACCTTCCGCCGCTCTTTCTTTAGCCGGGACTCTATTATTCTCTGGACGCTGAAAACCTGGCGCAACAATCGCCGGCGTTACCTGGCGGATATGCAGGACCCGCAGTATCAACACATTCGCTTTGTTCGTTTACGCGACCAGCAGCAGACCGAGGCGCTGGTGCGCGAGCTTCGGCAGAATAGCCGATAATCCCCCGGCTCGCGCTGCGCGTAGCCGGGCTACCGGACCGCAGATTGTCGGTAACCCGTAGCCCGGGTAAGGCGTTTACGCCGCAACCCTGGGAATATGCCGTGACGTGGCATTGCTGCGGCTTCTTCCCGGCTTGCGCTGCGCT
>NZ_JAWXQV010000008.1:0-11111 GCF_033843325.1 Klebsiella sp. JN_Kp126
ATACATGATGAAGCTAGAGAACACCAGTTGCTTTAACTGGTTGGCGCGAGGTCTACAAGCTGGGGCGCCTCGGCCGCAACGTACGCGACCTCATTACGTTGGTATCTGAACTGCAGGAGAGAGGGATTCATTTTCGCAGCCTGACCGATAGCATTGATACCAGTACGCCAGCAGGCCGCTTTTTCTTTCACGTCATGAGCGCGCTGGCGGAAATGGAGCGAGAGCTGATCGTCGAGCGTATTCGAGCCGGTTTAGCCGCAGCGAGGGAGCAGGGGAGAGTCGGTGGCCGTCGCCGGGTAATGACTGAAGAAGTGGTGGAGCGGTGCCGCAGAATGCTGGAGAACGGCGCTACCCGGCAGCAGGTGGCTGATGTGACAGGCGTGGACGTGAAAACAATCTACAAGTACCTCCCGGCGACTTGAAGACAAAGATTTCACTACTTTTCCTGATATGTTACGTTTGGCTTAATCAATTCATTCAGCTTTGAAAACAGTTTGGTTTGTTCGTGAACGGTAAGAAAACAATAAGTTTTGAGCAATTTTTAACTATTAACAGCAATCTTGTTTCCATCTCAGATACATGGGCTGACTTGTGGGCGTTAATTTTTCACACGGGTTTAAGCGCTGGAAGGCTGCTGAATATTCGATATGATGATATTGATGGTGACTTGATACTGATACGAAAACAGGGTCACCTGAAGGAGCTACGTGTTAAATCAACCCCTCCAGTGGAGGCGATGATTGCTCGTAGAAGAGAACGCTATCCAGAAGATGTTTTTTTATTTCAGAGTCATTCTAACCGTGTGAAGTACCAACGCCGGCCGGTCACTATAATTGCTTTCAACGCCGCTTTACGTCTCGCCGCTAGATCATTACCAGACGTTAAAGTAAGTAGTCGTAGCGCGAGAAACATACCGGACTAACCGCCTGTCCAGTAGCGTGTGGCCGATGCGATCGGTGTGGGGGTGAAGACTATTTTCAAATATTTGCCGGTACAATACGGCGGTAAAAAATCCCCTTGAGCAGGCACACTCAAGGGGGAAATACTACATAACATCATTGCTGTGTGCGTCTTTGCGCTCGTCTATCTTCCAAGAATATGCCTAAAGCTTCCAGATATTTCTGGTCTGAGCAGTTAAAACATTGGGTCGGTAGCCGATGTAATAGGGGTAGACGTGAAAACTATCTACAAGTACCTGCCTGCTTCTGAATAATCATTATGTTGCGTCGGTGCGCCTGATCGATAGCTGGAACCTGTATTGATCAGATCTCTCAATGAATCTACTGTATATAAAAACAGTGTTATTGAGAGGTTCAGATCATGCCGCGTCTTTACGAAATCGAAACAGCCTGCCGGGCGGCGATAGTCATCGAGCCTAACGGAAGGCGCACCATCACTACGCGCCGATTCATGGCGGAGCTGGAGCGGTATAACTGGCACTGGTCGCCACGGCAGGCCAATCAGTGGATAGAGCATTACGTGACGACATTCCGGGATGTTTCAACGCAAGAGGGTGATGACCGTACATTCCAGCTGTTCAACCCGAACGGAGGGTTGTGATATGGGCTTTCCGTCTCCAGCAACTGACTATATTGAGCGCAGGATCAGCATTACCAGTCTGTGCAACCTTGGCGCAAATACGCTTGTAGTTGAAACCAGTGACGGCTACGCAGTCATTGATGTGTCCCGGAGGCCGCAGCAGGGAGATACGGTGCTTGTTCGATATGACGGTCGCGCTGAGTTCGCGAAACTGATGGGAAAGGCGCTTATCACGGCTGAAGGTGGGGCGATCGAGGGAGAGGCGCTTGATGACGTGGACGTTTGCGGCGTAGTGACGCATACAATCATCGATCTGATGCGTGATGATTCGCCGGTTTGATGGGGAAAATTGGGGCAGATTTTGGGGCAAAACAACTTTTGGGGCACGATTTGGGGCGGTAAAATGTCTGCATTTGTCCGTATTTGTCCATTTGACGAAAGTTCTATATCATTGAAAAGTTGGTAATTTGTTGATTTTGTAAATCTATTTTTTAGGATGCCATAATAACATGCATATTTCCCAGCATGATTACCTCCATTAGTTTTGCTATGCGCTATGTTGTCCTCATTGAACGGGTTTACGGTTGTTGGATACATCTTAACCCGACTAATCTAAACAAACGATTAACAAATTGCCCGGCGTGACTATTATCCATGTGAATCACTCTCCCTTTTTACCCGCCAGCGCGCTTTTCCTGTACTGCAACGGGCTAAGGGCAAACTGCTGGCGGAAGTGATGGCGCAGGGTGCTGGCATTTGAGAAACCGCAAAGCTCGGCAATCTGCTCAACGCTCAGCCGGCTGTGGGTCAAGTGCTGCGTGGCGCGCTGAAGGCGCTCGTCAAGCAGCCAGCGGGCGGGGGTTTTGCCGGTGGCGTCTTCGAAACGGCGTAAAAACGTGCGCTGCCCCATGCCGGCTCTTTCCGCCAGCGAGGCCACGGTGTGGCCAGCGGCGAGATTCTGGTGCAGGAAATCAAATAATTGCCCCAGCCTCTGGCTCTCCCGTGCTTTGGCCACCGGGCGAACAATCTGCTGCGCCTGCCCGCCGTCGCGATGGGGGGAGACCACTAACCGTCGGGCGACAAGATTCGCCGCTTCGACGCCGAAGTCCTCGCGCACCAGGTGCAAACATAAATCGATACCCGCGGCGCTGCCTGCGGAGGTCATGACGCCTTCGGCGCCGACGTACAGCACGTCATCGATCACCTCAATGCGCGGAAACCGCGCCCGCAGCTGGTCGGTATAGCGCCAGTGGGTGGTCGCCTGGCGGCCGTTCAGCAGCCCGGCCGCGGCCAGAACGAAAACCCCGGAGCAAATAGAAATTATCCGGCAGCCTCGCGCATGGGCGGCGACCAGCGCCTCGCACAGCGCTGGCGGCACGGGGGAGTCAATACCGCGCCAGCCGGGCACCACGATGGTGTCCGCTTCGCCTAACAGCGCCATACCGCCGTCGGTCATGAGCCGAATTCCGCCGGTTGCCCGCAGCTCACCGTCGTCGACGGCGGCCACGGCAAAGCGATACCATCGTTCGCCCATTTCCGGGCGCGGCAGGCCGAAGATCTCTACGGCGACGCCAAATTCAAAGGTACACAGGCCATCGTAGGCGAGGGCAACAACCCGGTGGCGTGACAACGTCACGGATGAGATTGTCAGGATTTCAGCGTTTTCAGTCATGGTTCTCGGCAGATGTCGCGCAGGCGGTTAATTAAAGTAGTGGTATCACAGACAAGGAGAAGATGCCATGAGTGTTGTAACCGCTATTGCCCCCGCCAGTTCTACCGACGCCGCCGCCTGGTTTCGTCATAAGCTAAGCCTCGAGACCGACTGCGCCGATGTCTACAGCGCGATGCGCGAAGGAGAAGTGGATTTTGTTCTGCTGCACGTCGTCGGCAGTGAGGAAACCTTTGCCCGTCGTCATCTCCCGGGCGCCCTGCATTTACCGCACCGACAAATTGATGAAACCAGAATGGCGCAGTGGCCTGATGACACGCTGTTTGTGGTCTACTGCGCCGGGCCGCACTGCAACGGGGCGGACGTCGCCGCCATGAAGCTGGCTCTGCTGGGGCGCCCGGTAAAAATGATGCTCGGCGGCCTGACCGGCTGGGAAGATGAAGGGTTGCCTTTCGCAAAGTGAATTTATTTCATGTGCCATGAAATATTGTCGTTTGCCGATGAAACCTCTGCATGCCAGTATCTGGACATATAGCCATCCAGAAGTCTATAAATTCAAATAATGAACTATCACGGTGGGTAATTAACTTTGCCCGCCGCTAAGGAGACACCATGCAACGTCATCAGGCCCCGTTCCGCGCAGATATTGTCGGCAGCTTTTTACGTCCGGACGCCATCAAACAGGCCCGTCAGCAGCTGGCCGCCGGCACCATCGACGCGCAGCAGCTGCGGCAGATAGAAAATGAGGCGATTCGCGTTCTGGTGCAGCAGCAGTGCGAGTGCGGGCTGCATGTGGTCACCGACGGTGAGTTCCGCCGCGCGTGGTGGCACTTTGATTTCTTTGACGGACTACAGGGCGTTGAGCGCTACGATTCAGAAAAGGGCATTCAGTTCAACGGGGTACAGACCAAAGCGCACGGCGTTCGCGTCACCGGTAAACTGGCCTTTGGCGATCACCCGATGCTGGAAGATTTTCGCTATCTGAAGAGCATCAGCGGCAGCGCTCAGCCGAAGATGACCATTCCCAGCCCGAGCGTGCTGCACTTCCGCGGCGGCCGGAAAGATATCGACGCGACGGTGTATCCGGATCTCGCCGACTATTTCGATGACCTGGCAACCACCTGGCGCGATGCCATTCGCGCCTTCTACGATGCGGGCTGCCGCTATTTACAGCTTGATGACACCGTCTGGGCCTACCTCTGCTCCGATGAGCAGCGACAGCAGGTGCGCGAGCGCGGCGAAGACCCGGATGAGCTGGCGCGCATTTATGCCCGCGTTCTGAATAAGGCCCTGGAAGGGAAGCCGGAGGATCTGACCGTTGGCCTGCACGTGTGTCGCGGTAACTTCCGCTCGACCTGGATCTCCGAGGGCGGCTACGAGCCGGTTGCGGAAGTGCTGTTCGGCGGCGTTAACATCGACGCGTTCTTCCTCGAATATGATAATGACCGTTCCGGCGACTTCGCGCCGCTGCGCTACGTTCGCCCCGGCCATCAGCAGGTGGTACTGGGCCTGATCACCACTAAAAACGGGAAGCTGGAAAACCCGGAAGGGGTGAAGGCTCGACTGCAGGAGGCGGCGCAGTACGTCCCGCTGGCGCAAATTTGCCTCAGCCCGCAGTGCGGTTTTGCTTCCACCGAAGAGGGTAACTCTCTGACCGAAGCCCAGCAGTGGGATAAAGTCCGCCTGGTCACCGGCATCGCCGCGCAGGTCTGGTAATCTCTCCATAGCGCAGCGTTGCACTATTTTAAGGCAACGCTGTGCACCCGCCTTTATTTTCCCCGTATTCTGCCGCGCTTTCAGACGCTTTCACAACCTGGCATCGTTTTTGCCTTATCACTTCCGGTGAGTCGTTAATTCATTTTTTTGTTTTTGCGCTATTCAGGAGTGACACACATGCAGCGTCGAACACTATTAAAAGCTTTTGCTCTCTCCGCCTCTGTTATTAGCATGGGCTTCTCCTTACAGGTTTATGCCGCCGACACCATTAAAGTCGGCATTATGCACTCGCTTTCCGGGACGATGGCGATTTCTGAAACCCCGCTGAAAGATGTCGCCCTGATGGCTATCGATGACATCAACGCTAAAGGCGGCGTGCTGGGTAAAAAACTGGAACCGGTCGTGGTGGATCCGGCATCAAACTGGCCGCTGTTCGCCGAAAAAGCGCGTCAACTGCTAACGCAGGATAAGGTGGCGGCGGTGTTCGGCTGCTGGACCTCCGTATCACGCAAATCGGTTCTGCCGGTATTTGAAGAGCTGAACGGTCTGCTCTTCTACCCGGTACAGTATGAAGGCGAAGAGATGTCGCCGAACGTCTTCTACACCGGCGCGGCGCCAAACCAGCAGGCGATTCCGGCGGTGGAATACCTGCTGAGCGAAGACGGCGGCGGTGCGAAACGCTTCTTCCTGCTCGGTACCGACTACGTCTACCCGCGTACCACCAACAAAATTCTCCGCGCTTTCCTGCACGCCAAAGGCATTCAGGATAAAGACATCGAAGAGGTCTATACCCCGTTCGGCTATAGCGACTATCAGACTATCGTCGCCAATATCAAGAAGTTCTCCGCCGGCGGTAAAACCGCGGTGGTCTCTACCATCAACGGTGATTCCAACGTTCCGTTCTATAAAGAGCTGGCTAATCAGGGGCTGAAAGCGACGGACGTGCCGGTGGTAGCCTTTTCCGTGGGCGAGGAGGAGCTGCGCGGGATTGATACTAAACCGCTGGTGGGCAACCTCGCGGCGTGGAACTACTTCGAGTCCGTCGATAACCCAACCAACAAACAGTTTGTTGCCGACTATCGCGCTTACGCCAAAGCCCACAAGCTGCCAAACGCCGATACCGTGGTAACCAATGACCCGATGGAAGCGACCTGGGTTGGCCTGCACATGTGGGCGCAGGCGGTGACGAAAGCAGGATCGACCGATGTCGACAAGGTGCGTGATGCCATGGCCGGCCAAACCTTCAAGGCGCCGTCAGGCTTTACCCTGACCATGGATGCCACCAACCATCACCTGCACAAGCCGGTAATGATTGGCGAAATCGAAAGCAACGGCCAGTTTAACGTGGTCTGGCAGACCGAAGAGCCGGTACGCGCCCAGCCGTGGAGCCCGTGGATTGCCGGGAATGATAAAAAGCCGGATCACCCGGTTAAAACCGTCAGCAACTAAGCGTTAGACCCTGGCGCTGCGCCGGGGTGAATGATTCAGTCTTCCGGGCCCGAAGCCCGGATTTCCCCGAAAAGGAGAACGACCATGAACGCATTACGCCTCATGTGTTACTTCGCGCTGCTGATGGTCTTGATACCGTGGCGGGCGCAGGCAGCGGACGCCGACGATTTTGTGGCGGCCAATCGCAGCCAGCAGGCTCAGCTGCTGGAACAGTGGGCCGCCGCGCCCGAAGCGCCGCGTTTACCGCTGCTGCGGGCGCTGAAAAGTGAAACATTGCAATCCGATAGCGGCGGTCATGCGTTCAGCAAACAGGGCGACAGCCTGCTGGCGCTGGGCGCGGTTCCGGCGCCCGTCGGCCCAACAAAACCGGTGCGTCTGACCAACCGCCTGCGTAACCTGGCGGCAGGCGCGCTGGCGACGCATCTCCTGGTTAGTGACAACGTCACGGAAAGGGCCGCGGCGGCGAAAACCCTGCAGCGCGAAGCGACGCCTGAGATGGCGGGGCTGTTACAGCAGCGTCTGACGGCGGAAACCGACGGCGCGGTGAAGTCGCAGCTGGAAATTGCGCTGGCCCGTTTACAGCTTGTCAGTCCTCAGCCCGCACTGCGGCTGGCGGCCATCGCGCTGCTCGGCCACTCCGGTGACCCGGAAACCCAGGCGCTGCTGACGCCGTATACCGATGCCCGGCATGAGCCGGACCCGGCGATTCGCGCGGCGGCACAGGAGAGCCTGAGTAAAATCCAGCACCGCCTGCTGCTGGGCGATCTTCTCGGCCAGGCTTTTATGGGCCTCTCCCTCGGTTCTGTCCTGCTGCTCGCCGCGCTCGGTCTGGCCATCACCTACGGTCTGCTCGGGGTGATCAATATGGCCCACGGCGAGATGCTGATGATTGGCGCCTACAGCTGCTGGCTGGTTCAGCAGGCGCTGGCGCAGCTGGCGCCGCAGTGGCTGGCCTTCTATCCGCTGATTGCGCTGCCGGTGGCGTTCCTGATCACCGGCGGTATCGGTATGGCGCTGGAACGCACCGTGATCCGTCATCTGTACGGGCGCCCGCTTGAGACGCTGCTCGCCACATGGGGGATCAGCCTGATGCTGATCCAGCTGGTACGGATGCTGTTTGGCGCGCAGAACGTTGAGGTCGCCAATCCGGCATGGCTCTCCGGCGGCGTGCAGGTTCTGCCGAATCTCATCCTGCCGTGGAACCGTCTGGCGGTACTGGTTTTCGTGCTGCTGGTGCTGCTCTTTACCTGGCTGACGCTGAACAAGACCCGGCTAGGGATGAACGTGCGGGCGGTGACGCAAAACCGCGCGATGGCGGCCTGCTGCGGCGTGCCGACCGGACGGGTCGATATGCTGGCGTTTGGCCTCGGTTCGGGGATCGCGGGGCTGGGCGGCGTCGCGCTGTCGCAGCTCGGTAACGTCGGGCCGGAGCTGGGCCAGGGCTACATTATCGACTCCTTCCTCGTGGTGGTGCTCGGCGGCGTTGGTCAGCTGGCGGGCAGCGTGGCGGCGGCGTTTGGTCTTGGCATCTTTAACAAAATCCTTGAACCGCAGATGGGAGCCGTGCTGGGTAAGATCCTGATTCTGGTCTTGATTATCCTGTTTATCCAGAAACGTCCCCAGGGACTGTTCGCCCTCAAAGGGAGGGTTATTGACTGATGAGCCAACCTATTACCTTAACGCTGGCGCGCAAAGCGCCGCTCCCGCTGCGCTGGTTCGGCGTGCTGCTACTGCTGGGCCTGCTGAGTATGCCGTTTCTGGCGCTGCTGCCCGCCACGCATCCGCTGGCGGTCTCCACCTGGCTGCTGACGCTGACCGGCAAGATCCTCTGCTACGCCATTGTCGCCGTGGCGCTGGATTTGGTCTGGGGCTATGCCGGGATGCTCTCGCTTGGCCATGGGATCTTTTTTGCCCTCGGCGGCTACGCCATGGGCATGTACCTGATGCGCCAGGCGGCGGGCGACGGATTGCCGGCCTTTATGTCGTTTTTGTCGTGGAGCGAGCTGCCGTGGTTCTGGTGGGGCACCCAGCATTTCGCCTGGGCTATGCTGCTGGTGGTGCTGGTGCCCGGCCTGCTGGCGCTGGTTTTCGGCTGGTTTGCCTTCCGCTCGAAAATCAAAGGCGTCTATTTTTCGATTATGACCCAGGCGCTCACCTACGCCGGGATGCTGCTGTTTTTCCGTAACGAAACCGGCTTTGGCGGTAACAACGGTTTTACCGGCTTTACCACGCTGCTCGGTTTCTCCGTCACCGCCATCAGCACGCGGGCGGCGCTGTTTATGGCCACGGTACTGCTGCTGTTGCTCACCCTGTGGATTGGCTATTTGCTGGCGCAAAGCAAGTTTGGCCGCGTGCTGACGGCGGTGCGCGATGCTGAAAACCGCCTGATGTTCTGCGGCTACGACCCGCGCGGCTTTAAGCTGCTGGTATGGACCCTTTCAGCCGTACTGTGCGGCCTGGCGGGGGCGCTGTACGTGCCGCAGGTCGGGATCATCAACCCCAGCGAAATGTCGCCGACCAACTCTATCGAAGCGGCCATCTGGGTGGCGCTCGGCGGTCGCGGAACCTTAATCGGCCCGGTGCTCGGCGCGGGGCTGGTCAACGGCGCGAAAAGCTACTTTACCGTGGCGATGCCGGAGTACTGGCAGCTCTTTCTGGGGCTGATTTTTATTATCGTGACGCTGTTTTTACCGCGTGGCGTTATCGGCCTGCTGCGTAAAGGAGATCGCTGATGCCATTGGATGAAGAGCTATTTACCCGCCAGCTGCCGACGGACCGTTTTCGCGAGCAGACCGATCCGGTACTGCAGCTGGAAGAGATTAACGTCAACTTTGACGGTTTTCAGGCGTTGACCAACCTGTCGCTGCAGATTGGCGTGGGCGAGCTACGCTGCGTGATTGGGCCGAACGGCGCCGGTAAAACTACCCTGATGGACGTCATCACCGGCAAAACCCGGCCGCAGAGCGGCAGGGCGCTTTACGATCAGTCGGTGGACTTAACAACCCTCGATCCCATCGCCATCGCCCGCCAGGGCATCGGGCGCAAGTTTCAGAAACCGACGGTCTTTGAGGCGCTGACGGTGGCAGAGAATCTCGAACTGGCAATGAAAGGTGATAAATCGGTGTGGGCCAGCCTGCGGGCGCGCCTGAACAGCGAGCAGGCCGACCGAATCAGCGAAACCCTGCGCCTGCTGCGGCTGGAGGGCGAACGCTATCGGCCGGCGGGGCTGCTGTCGCACGGGCAAAAGCAGTTTCTGGAAATCGGCATGCTGCTGGTGCAGGAGCCGCATCTGCTGCTGCTGGACGAACCCGCCGCCGGGATGACCGATGCGGAGACAGAATATACCGCCGAGCTGTTCCGCACCCTTGCCGGGCAGCATTCGCTGATGGTGGTCGAGCATGATATGGGCTTTGTCGAGACCATCGCCGACAGGGTGACGGTGCTGCATCAAGGACAGGTGCTGGCGGAGGGGTCGCTGCGCGAGGTGCAGGCCAACGAACAGGTGATTGAAGTTTATCTCGGACGCTAAGGAGCGCGGATGTTACAGGTTAATCAACTACATCAATATTATGGCGGCAGCCATATCCTGCGTGGAGTGGATTTTGCCGCTCGCCAGGGCGAGATCACCTGCCTGCTCGGGCGCAACGGGGTGGGAAAAACCACCTTGCTGAAGTGCCTGATGGGGCTGATCCCGGCGCGCAGCGGCGAGGTGCTGTGGCAGGAGAAGAATATCACCCACCGTAAACCGCACCAGCGGGTGCAGTCGGGGATCGCCTACGTGCCCCAGGGGCGGGAGATTTTTCCGCGCCTGACGGTTGAGGAGAATCTGCTGATGGGGCTGTCCCGCTTTCCCGCCCGCGACGCGCGCGCGGTACCGGAAGAGATTTATCAGCTGTTTCCGGTACTGAAAACCATGAAGCAGCGGCGCGGGGGCGATCTTTCCGGCGGGCAACAGCAGCAGCTGGCCATTGGCCGCGCGCTGGCCAGCCGTCCGCAGCTGTTGATTCTTGATGAACCGACGGAGGGCATTCAGCCGTCGGTGATTAAGGAGATTGGCGAGGTGATTCGCCAGCTGGCGAACCGCGGGGATATGGCGATTCTGCTGGTCGAGCAGTTTTATGATTTTGCCGCCGGTCTGGCGGATCGCTATCTGGTGATGTCGCGCGGCGCGATTATCCAGCAGGGCAACGGCGGCGATATGGAAGCCGAAGGCGTCCGCGGGATGGTCACCATTTAACTCGCCCCGGATGGCGGCCTCCCCCGGCTCGCGCTGCGCTTAGCCGGGCTACAGGTATACAGCAGTCTGCTGGCCCGTAGCCCGGGCAAGGCGCTTGCGCCGCCCCCGGGGAGATCGCCACAGGCCGCATTGGATATGATTTCCCGGAGGCGATGCTGCGCATCTGTCCGGGCTACCGCTCGCACACGGCGATGGACCCGTAGCCCGGGCAAGGCGCTTTGCGCCGCCCCCGGGGAGATCGCCATAGTCCGCACTAGATATGGTTTCCCGGAGGCGATGCTGCGCATCTGTCCGGGCTACCGCTCGCAGACGGCGATGGACCCGTAGCCCGGGCAAGGCGCTTTGCGCCGCCCCCGGGGAGATCGCCATAGTCCGCACTAGATATGGTTTCCCGGAGGCGATGCTGCGCATCTGTCCGCGCTACCGCTCGCAGACGGCGATGAACCCGTAGATACTGTGAACGCCTGCAACCATTTTTAGTTGCCGATACTTTCTCCGGCT
>NZ_JAWXQV010000009.1:0-11105 GCF_033843325.1 Klebsiella sp. JN_Kp126
CAACTTATTGCTGACCACCTCCATAGGAGGTGGTGTTCATGCAGGGATAAAAAAGCTGCCCGCAGGCAGCTTTTATCAACAGAGGAACTTACTTCTTCCGCGCATACTTAAGCGAATCCAGCGCCACGGCGAAGATGATAATCGCCCCTTTAATGATGTACTGCCAGTACGGGTTCACGCCGATATAGGTCAGACCGTAGTTGATGACGGTGAAGATTATCACCCCGGTCACCACGCCAAATACGGTACCGACGCCGCCGCTGAACGATACGCCGCCGACCACGCAGGCGGCAATCGCATCCAGTTCATACATAAAGCCAAGGTTGTTGGTCGCCGAACCGATACGTCCGGCTTCCAGCAGCCCGCCGAACGCGTAGAACACGCCGGAGAGCGCATAAATCATCAGCAGGTTCAGGGCGACGTTGACGCCGGAGACCTTCGCCGCTTCCGGGTTACCGCCGATAGCAAAAATGTTTTTACCAAAGCGGGTCTTGTTCCACAGGATCCATACGAAGAACACGGCAATCAGCGCATAGAAGGTGATATACGACAGGCGGAATGAGCCCAGCGCGATAAACCCCTGGGCAAACTGCGAGAAGTGGCTATCGAAGCCGGAAATCGGCGACGCGCCAACAAAGTCGTAATACAGGGAGTTGATACCGTAAACGATGATCATCGTGCCGAGGGTGGTGATAAACGGCGTCACGTTCAGGTAAGCGATGATAATACCGTTGATAAGACCAATGACCGCGCCGATCGCACACACCAGCAGGATAACCAGCGGGATCGGCATCGTGGCCATCTCCGGGAACACCTTATTGGCATTGTCCACCGCCTGCAGCATCGTGGCGGCGATAACCGCCGCCAGGCCGACCTGGCGTCCGGCTGAAAGGTCGGTTCCCTGGGTGACAATAAGTCCGGCCACGCCGAGAGCGATAATAATACGCACCGAAGACTGGGTCAGAATATTACTTAAGTTCAGCAAACTTAAGAAAGTCGGATCCTGGAAAATAATAATGGCCAGCAATACTAAAAGAACCACGTAAATCCCACCTTCTTTCAAATAGGTGAGAAAACTCTTTTTATTTAACGCACTCATGAGGAGCCCCTGATCTTAAAGGTGCAACGACGCAAGACGGAGAATTTCGTTTTGCGTGGTGGTTTTAGTCTCAACAATTCCGGCAACAAGACCATTGCTCATTACCAGAATACGGTCAGTAATACCCAGCAGCTCCGGCATCTCGGAGGAAATAATAATGATTCCTTTGTCTTTTTTTGCCAGCTCGGCGATCAGCTGGTAAATTTCGAACTTCGCCCCAACGTCAATGCCGCGCGTGGGTTCATCGAGCATCAGAATTTCCGGCTGGGTCAATAGCCAGCGACCGATAATCACTTTTTGTTGGTTACCACCGGACAACGAACCAATTTGCGTGTGCTGCCCCGGGGTTTTCACGCGCATCGAATCAATCACCCATTGGGTATCGCTTTTCATGCGTGAATTATCCAGCAATCCGACCTTATTCTTGTATTTCTTAATATTGGAGATCAGCGAGTTAAAACCGATATCCAGGTAGGCATAAATTCCCGTCGAACGGCGCTCTTCGGTCACCAGCGCAAAGCCATGGTTGATGGCTTCATTGGCATTATGGTTATTAATCTTCTTACCGTGCAGCTTGATCGTCCCGCCGGCCTTCTCGCGAATACCAAATAACGTCTCCACGATATCGGTACGTTTCGCGCCAACCAGTCCGGCAATCCCCAGGATTTCGCCTTTGTGCAGATCGAAAGAGACATCGCGAATCGATGGCTGGCGCAGTGAGGTTAAATTGCGCACCTCAAGAATTACCTCACCCGGCTTATTCTCCTTGTTCGGGAAGCGCTGATTGAGGGAGCGGCCCACCATCATCGCGATGATCTTATCCATATCCAGCCCTTCCAGCGGCTGGGTGGCAATCCACTGGCCGTCGCGCAGGATGGTAATTTCATCGCACAGCTGGAAGATCTCTTCCATTTTGTGGGAAATATAGACTATGCCGCAGCCGCGCTCTTTCAGCTTGCGGATAATTTTAAACAGATGGTTGACCTCTTTTTCGGTTAACGAAGAAGTCGGCTCATCCATAATCACAATTTTGGCGTTATAGGAAAATGCCTTCGCAATTTCAATCATCTGCATTTGCGATACCGATAGCGTTCCGACGCGAGCGCGCGGGTCGATATCAATATCCAGCTCATCGAAAATCGCTTTGGTATCACGATACATTTTGTCCTGATCGACAAACATGCCTTTGGTGGGATAACGCCCCAGCCACATGTTGTCCATTACCGAACGTTGCAATACCAGGTTTAATTCCTGATGAACCATTGAAATACCGTTTTCCAGGGCTTCTTTTGCCGAATGGAAATCGATCTCTTGTCCCTGAAAAAGAATACTGCCGGAATCTTTTTGATAGATTCCAAATAGGCATTTTAATAATGTAGATTTGCCCGCGCCGTTCTCCCCCATTAACGCGTGAATAGAGTGGGGACGAACCTTGAGGTTCACATTATCGAGAGCCTTGACGCCAGGAAACGATTTGTTGATGTTGCTCATTTCCAACAAATATTCGCCTGACCGTTCGCTATTATTGCTGACCATAGTTATACCTGGCTGCGTGCGTGCATACCCCAGCCGACGCATTAACGACGAGCCGGGACGGGTTCTGTATCAGGAATAATCGGGCGTACAAGCGCGTACGCCCGCAGCTTATTAAGCGATTACTTACCGATAAATTCGCTCAGATTATCTTTATCAACGCCAACGTACGGTACGCGGACAATCTTATTATCAATTTTCCATTGAGTACCGGCAGCCGGTTCTTTTCCATCGGCCAGGTTTTTCGCCAGATCGAAGGTGGCTTTCGCCTGATTGTTGGCATCGTTCAGTACGGTACCCGCCATGGCGCCGGATTTCACCAGCGCCAGCGCTTCAGGCAGCGCATCGACGCCGAATACCGGAATGCTGCTCTTATTGTGCGCTTTCAGCGCTTCTACCGCGCCCATGGCCATCGCATCGTTGTTAGCGATGACGACTTCAATTTTGTTGGCATTCGGGCCAGACAGCCAGGCATCCATCTTATCTTTCGCCTGTGCGGTGTCCCACATGGCGGTGTCTAACGCCAGCTGCTGGGTTTTGAAGCCCTTGTCGTTCAGCTCTTTAATCACGTAGGTGGTACGCGCTTCCGCATCCGGATGGCCCGGCTCGCCCTTCAGCAGGACAAACTGAATCTGGCCGTCTTTATTCAGATCCCAGTTCGGGTTCGCTTTCCAGTGCTTGGCAATCAGGTCACCCTGAATCACGCCGGACTCTTTTGAGTCGGTACCGACGTAGTACGCTTTATCGTAGCTATCCAGCGCCTTGCGGGAAGGTTCTTTGTTAAAGAACACCACCGGCACGTTCTGGCCACGCGCTTTATCGATGACCGTCCCCGCCGCCGCCGGGTCAACCAGGTTAATCGCCAGCGCCTTCACCCCTTTTGCCAGCAGGACGTCAATCTGATCGTTCTGCTTGGACTGGTCGTTTTGCGAGTCATTCATCAGCAGCTGAACATCCGGCGCTGATTTGCCATCTTTTTCAATTGCCTTACGCACCACCGACATAAAGTTGTCGTCGTATTTATAAATCGTCACGCCGATACGGGTATCTGCTGCGTGAGCCGCGGCGCCAAATAACATGCTAGCCATTACAGCAGACAGGGTTAACACCTTCTTATTCATGGAATCTCCGGTTTTATTATGCAGGGTCTTTGGTGTGAAAATGGCTGGCGAGCGTTACATTTATGTTACTGCACAGCGACATTCACGACTGTAATTCTGTCTTCCGTGTAGGGTAACGCTCCTGAAAAACGGCTTTATTAATCGTTTAACCGCCGATTACTGCTGTAAAAGTGATTAATCACCGTGACATAGTATGTTCAGACTTGTAAACGCAGCAATCATAGTCAGCTTAATGTTAACAAACTGTGAAATCACTCACATATTGAAAGCGGTTACATCAGGCAGATAATTAGTTAGTGATCGGCCCCACAATTTGCCTCTGCGCCACCGAATGTCGGCGCACCAGCGTCGGCATAAAGCAGTGGCTGGCGTCACGATCCAGCTTTCCCGCCGCGCCCTGTAGCGCCAGCTCTGTCGCCAGTTTCGCCATCGACATAATCGGATAACGGACCGTTGTCAGCTGCGGGTCGGTGTAACGGGAAATGGGGATATCATCAAAACCGATCAGCGAAAGATGCTGCGGTACGGCAATGCCGTTATCTTTAAGCGTCGTGAGCGCGCCGGCCGCCATACTGTCGTTGTAGGCGAAAACCGCGCTCAGACCAAGGTTGCGCCCCAGCAGTTCGACCATCGCCGCCTCACCGCCCTGCATATCCGGCGACCCGGATCCCACCCAGCTTTCGGGAGCGACAATGCCGTGTTCATGTAACGCCCTTAACCACCCTTCTCGCCGTAAATCATCATCTTCAATGCCGTGATTGGAAGAGAGGTAGCCGATGCGCTGGTGACCATGATTGAGCAGCATGCGGGTCGCCATCAGCGCGCCGCTAACGTTATCCAGCCCAACGCAGCGGTGGGCGTATCCCGGCACGATGCGGTTAATCAGCACCATTCCCGGCATATGCTCCATAAAATCCCCCAGCTCCGCGTCGCTCAGCGCTTTAGAGTGGACGATCAGCGCTGAACAGCGCTGGCGAATCAGCACCTCAATGGCGTTACGCTCTTTTTCCGCTTCATGATAGCTGTTGCCGATTAGCACATATTTCTGATGCTGCTGGGCGACGGTATCAACCGCTTTGACCAGCGCGCCAAAAAAGGCGTCCGACACGTCCATCACGACCACGCCGATGGTATCGCTGACCTGCGTCGCCAGCGCCTGCGCGTTGGCGTTTGGCCGATAGCCCAACAGCGTTACCGCCTTCATTACCGCTTCTCGCGTATCCGGGCTCACCAGCGCGCTGTTATTCAGCACGCGCGAAACCGTCGCGACGGAAACACCCGCCTGGCGGGCGACATCACGAATGGTGATCATACTCACCGACCTGTAGAGCATTGCAGTACGTCACACTCACCTCCTGTGTTCAGCAAGGAGGCTATTCTGGCAGCGACGTGCCGTACGCTACGTGAGTGAGGTCACAGGGATGGAAACGGTTACATCCATTTTGTTAATGATTGTGATCCAGATCGTTATCTGGATGTATCTTTTAATGATGTCCCCGACGCACGCAGGGTGAATTGACGCCATAGCCACTCAACGGGCCCTTGACGGAAATGACGTAGCCAAAACCACGAGAAGAGAAGATTAACCGCCCATACGGCCGGTACGAAGGCTAACAGCTGTAAGCGGTCATACTTCATAAACAGGCCGAAGCGGTAGAACAGGGTAGTGCAAATCAGGGTCTGCAGCAGATAGTTGGTTAGCGCCATGCGCCCGACGCAGGCAATCGCCCCCACCAGACGACTCTGACACAGCTGCGGCCAGAAGCCCCAGGCCAGCGCCGCGTAGCCGATGGTTTGCAGCGGCGCGCCCAGCTCCCGCGGCGCCTGTAGCAAAAATGCGCACCAGCGGTAGTCCCAGCCAAGATGCCACTGGGCAATAATCGAGGGCAAGTTGACCGCCATTCCGGCCGCAATCAGCAGCCGGCCGGTACGCCGATAGTGGCGAAGGCTGAACTGCCCTTTGAGCCAGCCGCTGCGCATCAGCGCGGCGCCCATCAGCATCATACCGGCCAGCTGCCAGCCGTACTGCGCGCCCAGCGCCAGCAGGTTATCCGACAGCATATCCGCTCGATTGCTCACCGCTTCAAAGCCGCCTTTTAGCTTCCAGTACTGCTCGTACTGCAAATTTGCCGCGTCCGGCAGCCACGAACGATTGGGCGTATTGCCGGAAATCAATCCCAGCAACAGCAGTACCGCCACGCCGATAACGTACAGCACCACGCCGGTATTAAACAGCGATTTGACATCGTGCGCGTCGCGCACCATTCGCCAGCCCACCAGCCCGACCAGCGCATAGGCCAGCAGAATATCGCCGTCCCAGAAAAACAGTCCGTGAATAAAGCCAAGCAGCGCCAGCAGCGTCAGGCGCGACTGGATCCAGCGCTTGCCGCGCGGCAGCAGAAGCTGAAGTCCGGCGCCAAACAGCAGGGCGAATAGGGTCAGGAATTTGACCTGCGCCAGCAGATCGAGAATCGCCCAGGTCCAGGCGTCGCTGGCGGAAATGTTCCCGGACCACGCCGGGTTGAGGTAAGCGGCCTTCGGTAAACCGAAGGCGCTGATATTCAGTAGCAGGATACCGAGGATGGCGACGCCGCGGACAAAGTCCAGCGTGACATTTCTCTCCATGTACCCTGCTCCGTTTTAGTTGTGGTGACGTACGGCGCGCAGGAACTCCTGGCGGGTATTCTGGCTGGATTTAAACAGGCCGCCCAGCGACGTGGTGGTGGTGGCGCTGGTGGCATCGCGAATGCCGCGCGCTTTCACGCAGTAGTGCACCGCATCGATGGAAACCGCGACGTTGCTGGTCCCCAGCAGCGTTTGCAGCGCGGTGAGGATCTGCTGCGTCAGCCGCTCCTGCACCTGCGGACGCTGGGAGAAGAACTGCACGATACGGTTAATTTTCGACAGGCCAATCACCGAATCTTTCGGGATATAGGCCACCGTGGCTTTGCCGTCAATGGTCACAAAATGGTGTTCACAGGTGCTGGTCAGGGTGATATCGCGCACGGTCACCATTTCATCAACCTGCATCTTATTTTCGATGACGGTGATTTTGGGGAACCGGGCGTAGTCCAGTCCGGAGAAGATCTCATCGACGTACATTTTGGCGATGCGATGCGGGGTCTCCATCAGGCTGTCATCACTTAGATCAAGGTTTAACAGCTGCATAATCTCGGTCATGTGTCCGGCGATCAGACGCTTGCGAGTTTCATTATCAATTTCTTGTACTGGCGGACGCAGCGGCGTCTCCAGCCCACGAGCGACCAGCGCTTCATGAACGAGTATGGCTTCTTTACTCAGTGATGACATTTTTGTTCTCCTGCAGGTGTGGCGCTCTTTGCTCTTCTGAGGGCAAAGTTTGTATTCATTGTGCGTGAGGTGACGCACAGAATCCAGTAGCCGCATCGATAATTGTTGAAATTGGCGTCACCTCTCGTTCCACGCCGCCAGACCAGCGCACTACGATGCGTCACGCAACGCCCTGCTCACCTTGCCGCAACCAAACCAATCGCTGACCCATAGCGCGACGCCTGCCGCTGCGGCAAGGTCAGCATGTTGGTTAAAAGTTGCATTAATGATGCAATACGTTCCGAAAAGGAGGAAGTGAAAGTTACTCACGAGGGCATGAAATATCTGTATTATGGAAAATTACGCCTGAGACACTTAAGGAGCCCTGCATGGAACTGCTCGAAGAGCACCGCTGTTTTGAAGGTCGGCAACAACGCTGGCGGCACGACTCCGCAACGCTGAACTGCGCAATGACCTTCAGCATCTTTTTACCTCCCGCCGCCGCTGACGCGCCGCCGCCGGTTCTCTACTGGCTCTCCGGCCTGACCTGCAACGATGAAAACTTCACCACCAAAGCGGGCGCTCAGCGCGTCGCCGCCGAACTGGGCATTGCGCTGGTGATGCCGGACACCAGTCCGCGCGGTGATAACGTTGCCGACGATAGCGCTTACGATCTGGGGAAAGGCGCTGGCTTTTATCTCAATGCCACCCAGGCGCCGTGGTCCGCGCATTTCCGCATGTACGATTACCTTCGCGACGAGCTGCCGCAGCTGATTGCCCGCGAGTTTAATCTCAGCGACCGCTGCGCCATCAGCGGGCATTCCATGGGCGGCCACGGCGCGCTGGTGATGGCGCTGAAGAATCCGGGCCGCTTCGTCAGCGTTTCCGCGTTCGCGCCTATCGTTAACCCGACCCAGGTTCCCTGGGGCAAAAAAGCCTTTACCGCCTATCTGGGAGCGGATGAAGCGGCCTGGCAGGCCTGGGACAGCTGCGCGTTAATGCAGGCCAGCAGCGAGTCAGATGCGATTCCAACCCTGATTGACCAGGGCGATAGCGATACATTCCTCGCCGAACAGCTGCAGCCGGCGGTGCTGGCGGAAACCGCGCGTCAGAAAAGCTGGCCGTTAACCCTGCGTATTCAGCCCGGTTACGATCACAGCTACTACTTTATCGCCTCATTTATTGAGGACCACCTGCGCTTCCATGCCCGGCACCTCTTCTCCTGATCCTTTCAATGCGTCGTGAAGCACCTTCCCGGCGCATTGATACGCAAAATGCCTCATCATCCAATAGTCATAAAAACTAATATATACAGAGAGATAGTGTATTTTCCGTCGTCGGGGGGTATGATTTTTGGCGGCGCTTGAGGCTTTCGCCTCAGAGCAGGATTGAGTTTTACCGTTGTGCTGAGGCAGAAAGAAGAAAGCCCCGAAGGTAATGTAATCACCCACGAGGCTGTCCCGATGCCTAGACAACATCAGGTTAGTCTCTTACCCGCCGTAAGGCAAGGAGAACAAACCATGAAGGTACCGCCCAACGTCCCGATCTGGTGTCTGCTCATCGTGTGTATCACGCTATTAGCGTTCACCCTGATGGTAAGAAAATCGCTTTGCGAAATTCGCTACCGCGATACGAACAGGGAGGTAGCTGCTTTTATGGCTTACGAATCCGGTAAGTAGCCACCTGGAGCGGTGGGTTCGCCCACCGCTTTTCCGTCTGGCTTCACCCTGAGCGCCTTTAGCGAGGGCTGGCAGGGAAATCTGCCAGCCCTCTTTTATCGCCCGGTCAGAAGCGGTAATCGACGGCCATAAAGTAGCGGCGCCCTTCTTCCGTATAGCTATAGTCGTCGCGGCTCAGATCCTTATCGCCCACGTTGAGTACCCCGGAGCGCAGCTTGACGTTTTTGGTGACGTTCCAGGCCGCGCCGATATCAAACATGGTGTAGCCGCCGGGCGTTTTGCCCGTCGCGCTGACCGAACGCTGTTCGCCGGTATAGTTGGCGGTGACGTAGAAGGACCAGTCGTCCAGCGGTTTCCAGTCGAGGGTACCGTTAGCGGTATGGAACGGCAGCGTTTGCAGCGGTTTATCGCCGCCGTTGCTCAGGTCGCGGCCATCGTTGTAGGTGTAGTTTACCGTCAGCTTCCATTCGTCGCCGAACGGCACCTTCAATTCCGTTTCTACCCCTTTGATACGCGCCTTATTGACGTTGAAGTAGCGGAATACCGGCACGCGTTTACCATTCACCGTTTTCCAGCCGACAAAATTCGGGTAGCCCGGCGCTTCGCTGGCGCTGGAGGTACGCAGGATATCGATCATATCGTCAACGTTATTCTGGAAGGTGGTGACGCTTCCTTCCACGCCTTCAAGCCAGCCTTCTTCACCGCGATAGTAAAGACCCAGTTCGAAGCTTTCGCTGGTTTCCGGTTTCAGATCCGGGTTACCGATAATACTGCACGAGCCGCGGCAGGAGTTGGTGGTCCAGTCCGGGTTCAGCTGCAGCAGGGATGGCGCTTTAAATGCCGTCGCCCAACCGCCCTTCACGGTCACGGTATCGGTGGCGTTATAGACCAGATAAGCACGCGGGCTCCAGTGATCGCCATAGGTCTGGTGATCGTCCATACGAATGCCGGTCGTTAAAGCCAGAGGCTCGATTATCCGCCATTCATCTTCGAGGAACAGCGCGTACTGGCTGGCGGAAGTGGATTTACCGCCGCTGCTCAGGTTGACCGGATCTTTCAGCTTATCGTGACGCCATTCGCCGCCGAAGGTCAGCAGCTGGTTGATCATGCCCAGCGGCAGAACGTATTTGCCGTCCACCGAGTTACTCTCAGATGTGATCGTTCCGGCCTGGCCCGGATTTTTATTATCCACTTTCTCGCCGTAGAATTTCAGCTCGCTATTGCCGACATCCCAGCGGCCGTTGTGGCTCAGGGAGTAGTTCTGGCGCTCGAGGCGGTTGCGGTCAAGAGAGTCGGAATCCCGATCCTGGCGATCGAACCCGTAGCCAGCGGTAATGTCCTGATTATCGGTGGGCGTCCAGGCGAATTCGACGTTGCCGTCGCGGCTGGTGAAGCCTTCAATACGCGGCGTTTCGCCAGCTGCGTTGCTGGAAGCCTGCTGATCGTCCTTGGCGCGCTTTGCCAGGCTGCCGTAGGCTTTCATCCCCAGCACGCCGTCAATCAGCGGGCCGCTGGTAAAGAACTGGCCGTTGTACGTATCGCCGCGATCGCGGTGTTCCTGAATGGTGGTATCCGCGCTGAGGGTGCCCGTCCACTGCTGACCGACTTTTTTGGTAATGATATTGACCACGCCGCCGAGGGCGTCGGAACCATAGAGGGAAGACATCGGCCCGCGCACCACTTCGATACGCTCAATGGCATCAACCGGGATCCAGTTGAGGTCAAAATCGTTGTGGCGGAAAACGGCGTTGCGCGAGTTAACGCGTTTGCCGTCAACGAGGATCAGCGTATAGCCGCTGCTGAGGCCGCGAATGCTCACCCCTTTGCGGTTATCCCCTTCGTTGGTGAGCTGCACGCCCGGCACTTCCCGCAGTACATCCTTCAGGTTTTGTACCGGTCTACGCTGCAGATCCTGTTGGGTGATAACGCTAATACTGGCGGGCGCATCTTTGACGCTCTGTTCAGTTGCCGCAGCGGTGACGACCAGCGTTTCTTCGTTAACGTCGGCGAGCGCCGGAAACGCCAGGGATACGACGGACGCGCATAATCCGGCCCGGACAAAAGGGTTTAGCCTGAACATTCCATATCTCCATGAGGTGTACAACAAAACAAACAAAAAAGGTCCTGCTCACAGGTACTGTCGGCATAGCGCTCTAACGGCGTATGCGCGCAATTTTTTACAGTAGATGTGGCTGGTCGCCCCTTGTCAGTCTGACCCTCTGCAAGATACGGGGATTGGCTTCATCCTGAATTTGGCGGAAATGATAAAGATAATGATTACAATTATCAATAAAATTATGAATAACTGTATCAACATGTAAGAATCGCAGACGTAAAAAACCACCTGCATAGCAGGTGGCATTGATTTCGCCCCATAGGGGCGCA
>NZ_JAWXQV010000010.1:0-10483 GCF_033843325.1 Klebsiella sp. JN_Kp126
CAGCCAGAAGCTGGTCCATTTCAGGCTGAAACCGTGACTTATCGGTTTCACTGCGTGCGGCTTTCATGCGCAGCAGTCTGAGGCGACGCGATTTGACTTTAAATAACAGAACCGGTGTCCACTGCGTCAGGGGGATGGACTGTGCCGCAACGTCAAGTTCACCCAACAAATGCAGGGCCAGTTCATTTTTGCCTTCTACTTGGCCACGCGGGCCATCAGCAGACGCAGCAACCATTTATCTGTTGTAGAATCGGTGTCCGGCCGGGTCTGCAGCCAGTGAAATGTGGCATCCAGGCCGTCAGTGTCCGTTTTCTCCTGCGCTTCCGGCACAAGGGCCACAATATCGTTGTCCGTCTCACTGACAGCACTAGCCGGCTCTTCCCGCCTGCCGGACATCTCGTCCAGCACACTTTGATTTATCCCGTTCAGCGTGACCTCATCGGCAAACGGCGTCCCGTTATTAAAGGCCAGGGTTTCAAGTCCGGTAAGGCGGCGCAGCAACCCTTTCAGGTCTGCAGTGATGATGCCGGACAGCACCTCCTGGCCCGACCTCGCCAAGGACTGAAAAGTGTACCACTGCAGGTCAAGCCAGGGCTGCCAGCTTTCCGTGCGTGCCTGCGCCTGCTGTCGCAGCAGATTTTCATTCGCCTGACAGGCAGTAACCAGATCCTGCAGAGTGTCCATCATTCAGTTCCGTCGATATCACTGTCTTCCGTTTTGGTCATCAGCGCCTGAGCCGTAGCCGCGCTGTCGACGCTGAATATCTGATCCGGCAACGTGAAGCCGCGCAGCGCCAGTAACGCCAGCAGCCCGCTGCCGAGCTGTGAGCGCAGCACCCACTGCAGGGTGCGGCCATCCGGTGCGGTGAAACTCATCATCCACTGGCTGCGGTCAAGCTGCTGACGCTTACCCAGGTCAAGCCAGCGAATAAAGCCCCAGGTCCCGCTGTAATCACCAAACAGACGCGCACCGGCATTGACGGTGGTCCATGTCAGCATGGTTCCTGGTTTGTAAGTGTCGCCAGGCCAGCGAATGGACTGCCAGTCAGCCATCTGGTTAAAGTAGTGCAGCTTTTGCCCATCAATGGTCAGCTGCGTTTCCACCACCTGCGGCACAGGACGCGCCTGCAGCTCAAAGGTAATGCTCTGATTGCCATCGGTAAACAGAATGTCCGACAGCTGGCTCAGCTGATTAATGGCCCGCAGGAAGGCCGGGTTGAAGCTCAGCCCCTGGCTGTTGACCTTATCCGGCACCCACTGGCTGCCCTCCTTGTGCAGCACACCGCTGAGCTCCGTCGTCAGGAAGCGCTCAATGCGCCCGCTGTCCTTGCGCACAAACTCCGCCAGCATCGGCAGGGAGGCATCACTTTTGCTGGCGGCAAACGGGAAACGACCGTCAAAGGCAGTTTGCCAGTTCGCGACAACCGAGCGGCTCCATTTATCATTCAGGCTGGCTGCCGACGGCTGAAGCACGGTCTCCCAGGCCTGGGTCAGCGGCTGCACAAACATTGTGCTGCCAAATCCGCTCCACTCCTCGCCAAGGCTTGCCGAAATCAGGCTACCGTACTGCCAGGTGTCGGTAAGGTCCACGCTTTTGCCCTGGAACACGGTCTGCGCCAGGGTCTGCATCATCGCCTGCGGGTCAGAAGCGCTGGCCACCTGTTGCAGGCGCAGCCGCACGCGGGTGATACGGGTCAGGTACCGCCGTCCTGGAGGTGCTGGCCCAGACGCAGCAGGAAGTCGTGGCTGTTGTTCTCAGCGACCTGGCTTACCCCCTGCGCCCGCAGGGCCGGCAGCATCCGCTCCAACTGGCGGATAATATCGTCTTCTTTTGCGCGCAGGGGAAAGCTTGCCCCTACAGCCTGCTCAGGACGCGTACCCTGCGACCAGTTGCTGTCGCACAGCTGCCACAGCCAGACCGGGGCGGAATAACGCAGCAGTTCGCTGATTTTTTCCAGCCCGCGTAAATCGCTGTCGCTGATTTGCGGGGCCAGGTTAAGTGACTGCGGCATGACGCGGACAATCCCGTCCAGCGGGCGTCCGCGGCGCAGCTTGCGTAATGCGGTGTATTTTTCACGGTCAGGCTCCGATGCCAGGCTGCCGCCGTAAATCAGCACGGTGCGGTTGCCTTCGAGCCACTGCTGCTGTTGCAGGCCGGGAACCAGCTGTTCGATTGCGGCTTCATCGCCGGTGATCAGCAGCAGGCGGGTTTTCCGACGCCAGTAAAAACCAGTGCGGGAGCGGAGATGCACCTGAATCCTGTCACACATGGCCACCGTAGGATGAACAGGGGCGTTATCATTTTCCCGTTTCTTTTTCTCATCATCACCACTGGTATTGGCGACAAGCGCATCAAACTCCTTTTTACCGGCACTGAGAGCAGCCCACAGGTGCACAACCAGCATGATAAGTGTGCATCCTGAAATACATCCGCCAGCGATAAGCCAGTAAGTTTGCTGCTGACTACCGTCCTGAATCCCGGCAATATCCGGATGCTTCCAGACCATGAACGTCATAACGGCTAACAGCAAAAAGAAAATTAATGCGACAGCAAGATAGCGGCCTTCCGTAGTCTTCGGTGCTAAAGGTAGCTTCACGGATCCATCTCCTGTCGGGAAGCAATCGGGGTAATGAACGTGCTCCACAGCACATTCTGCGTCGTGTCACCACAGATAATCATCTGTGGTGACTGTGTTTGTCGGGCGATTTCAGTGGCGGCGGCGATGGCCAGCCAGGGCGCTGCCGCTCCGGCATGCCCCATAGACATATCGAGTGAAATGACGGATTCGTTCTCAATAGACTGGGCAGGATGTGAATTCTGGCACGCGATCACTTCTGCGCGCTGCTCACTGGTCATCCCGGCAAGCCATAGATTTTTCAAGATATTTTCTTCGAGTGGGACGTTCCAGGCGGCCATGTTCATTCCCTCACTCAGTTCACCTGGAGGGGATGCATCTGGCCGGTGCAGCAACGCGAGAGGTTCGAGCGCCTCCTGTGTCAGGCGGTTGCCAAGAAGCAGAGCAACGGCTGCTTCAGCAGTATTGTTGGAAACAACCGGATCAACCTGTAGCCCTACGGCGAGTAACATCGACTCATCTTTAATACGATGATCCAGCCAGTGAGCAATACCACCCAGACCACTGCTGGCGACATACTCAACGGCACAACTTATGCCACTCTCTTGCCAGACCTGGTCCCAAATTTCGCGAACAGCAACAAATGGCAACGATGAGGAAATATCAAGGATGACAACCAGAGAGGCTTTTTCGGGAAACTGTCCAATGGGCAGGTCAGCAAGGAGTTCTGAAAACAACCGGGCAATGAGAAAATTTGTAGTCTCTTCCGGATCTACTGCAAAACGGCTCACCCTTTGGCTTTCATTGCCCTTCCAGTCAATCTGGGAAGTGATTATGCTCAGATTGTTTAGCATCTCAACAGCGACGAGTTCCTGATCGTCATTCTGATGCGCAGTGATAAATGTCGTATTTAGTATCTGAAGGGCACGACGAGCCCTGCGGGTCTCACGTAAGATCCATTGTTCCCGTTGCCTGTCAAAACCATTCGCCTTGCTGTCCTGTAACGACCAGACCAACATACGAAAGCCAAAGCTAACGATCCACAGAGCAGCAGGCGTGCCAATAACAAACAACCAAAAGTATTTGCTATCAACATAGCGTCCGAATATACGCATAAAGATCACACTGATGATCAACATCGTCACCAGGACAGCAATCCAGCGAGATGCTTTTGGTGGAACTGGCCGCGCGTAACGTTCGGGGAGATGCTTAAGGGAATACGACATTCACACTCTCAAACTTCAAAATCGCTAAAAATTAACTAAAATAGAAAGATCGTTTGGTTCTCTCGGGGTATCTATCAAAGAGCACCTTATCTTTTTTATAATCTCTATTCTTAATTTCAATAAATGCAACATCACCATTTTGATCATAAATCACATGAACGCCATCCTCGATATAATTCCCTTTTACATAAACATAGTTTATCTCTTCACTAAGACGTCCTTTTTCAATGCCTGATTCATAATATCTTCGGCATTTCATAGCCTTACCATCAAGCGAGCACACTCCAAATTTCGCAAATGAAACCCCATACTTTTCAAAAGTATAAATAGTGGTTACATCTCCTTTATAGAAGAAAAATTTATTTTCTAAGCGGGGTGCATAATTGTAGCCCAAATATAATTTATTGCTTTTATCGCCATCTATATTTGCTGGGGGCATGCCTTGTCCAGTACTGTCAACTTCTGAAACATAAATCTTGCCTATTTCTTTCTGCCCTGAGCAATTTTTTTCTTTTACAAATTCAATTTTTGTTATCCCACGAATGTATTCTTCACTCTCAGATTTATAAGACATACATGCACATGAGTATTTCTTTGACATTAACCGCTTGCCTTTCTTTTTTGTTTCAAATTCTTTAACACCATTCTTATTATAAAATAAAAATGTATCACCTCCAGAGTTGATCAGCACCCCACATGATCTTTGCAGATTGCTTGCTGCATAAGTTGGCAGTGAAATAACTAAAAATAAAAGCAAACCTAAATTTTTAAAATTCATACCCCTCCCAGAAAAACATTAAACAACGTTTTAATATTTGACTATTCATAAGCCTAGTTATTTGTAAGCATCACAGCTTTAGTAGATGAAAAAAAATCAAACACACAACAAGTATTTAAATTATTTAAAATAATTTTTAATCAAGCACCTTAATTATAAAGCTTTCACCTTATTTCCATGCTTAGACAATTGATATACATCATCTATTAAATACTTACCGCCTGAAAATATTAAATGACATTCATATATAGTCCATATTAGTGCCTGCATCACCAGACTCCGAAGGTTTTTCTTTCTTTATCACAACTTCCTGTGCGATATTCTTAGAGCTAAGGACTCTTTCTTTACTCTGAAGATGCAGAAAATATTTCCAAAAAATATCATAACCGACTCTATTAGAAGACTTTATTAAGCAATTCGGCATATTCATATCTTGCATAACCCCCTGTATCTTCACTTAAATTCTGAGTAACTCTCTCGTTCCACACTTCATAATCTCGAATAAAATTCATGACCATTTTCAGGGGGTAACTTTCACAACAGAATACGATGAAAAAGCGGAGAAAGACGACAACGACACTATCAACATTACCAGCAGTTTAATAAACCCCATGTTCACTCCTTGATGGCGTTATCATCACTCTCTTTCTCAATCTATTCGCTATGCTACCCCTAAGGATATCTATTAAACTCCCACGAGCTATTTTTCTGGGATCAAATTCTGGATCTACTGGTCTCAACTTCCCATTTGCAAGATTAAAAAACAGCCCCTGATTGGTTCCGATATAAGCGAGATCCTTTCCTTTTATAAAATCAACGCTAAAGATACCTTCACTCACACTTTTTTCAATCTTTTTATATCTATGATCCAAATCTACAAGAATCACATTTGTATCTTGAGGATTACCCTCATTAATTACTTTCGGCTTACCCCAGAGAATTATTTTATCACCACTGCATTTAACACTCTAGCCATTGATAACAGTATCAAACGTTAGAGTCTTTGTATGATTGTTAATGTCTACGGTTATTGAGTCATTTCCATTTAATGTAACGCCTGATGCATATACATTAAATGAAACAAAAAAACGGCAATTATTGTAATAATCAGATTCATTTGTTAGTCCATCAAATAACAGTAGCAATAACATAATCGCCCCTCTAATTGACCTTTCATTTGTTACTATCATTCAACATTTTTTCATTTACTTTATTATTCAAACCTATTTCCATACTTTCAAAACTCTTTAATACGTAAGGAATTTGTCTACTATCTGAGGCAAGGCTACCTGAACCGCAAAGTGCACTATAAGTAGAATCTTGAACTAAGCAAAAACTAACAAGCTCTTTTGCATTCTTATAGGTTTCTTTATCATCCTTTGTAATATTCTCATCAAATACAACATATCCCTCAGCATTTTTTGCTTTGATATTGTATAACTTCAGCGACTTGTAGGGTCCATCTTGATCTGAAGGAATAATTTCAGATTTTTTATTGTTTGCTTTAACCCATAAAGATTTGCTTCTCGAATAAACAATTTTTTCATTCATACTTCTGTCATACCCGTTACTGTACACTGTATCGGACGATAAACAGACCCAAATATTGACAGGGAATGTGTTAGTGAGGTTATTTTCTTCGGCGCTTACTTTATTTTTAGGTGATACTCTATACTCTTTAAATTTTATAATGCTGCAACCACTAGACTCTGCAGCATTGTAAGAAACAGACGAATTATCATTAATTTCTCTTGCTATAAAATTATCACCATTAAAATCAGCGGGCATATTTATTTCAGGGTTGATATCTGCAAAGGTGAACTTACAAATTGAAAATATGAACAAAGAAAAATATTTTGTTTTCATCTCTTATCTCCTTAACACAATGCCTTCAGGCTTATCTAAAGTAAACGCATTGTTTTCATCTGGAAATTTAATTTCAGTCAGCACAGCCAAGGCACAGGTATATGCGCAGCAACGTTCTATAAATCCATTTATCCCTTGATAATTTCGTCTACTGATAGCTCCTGGCAAATTCACAGTTGCACACGCCCTCCAGAATGCTGGGCTACGATAATAGATTTTAATACCATGCCCTGCAGTCACTGCCTGTCTCTGTAGTTCATGAACTTCATCGGCATATTTTGCCATGCCGGTTAATGACCAATAAAACCCTGCGCTATCGGACGGGTCGAATAGTCCAACATCGACATTTTCACGCCAAGACACCACTTCTTGCTCAAGTCCAGGATGTTGTCCGTCATATAGGATCCTGTTATCTAATCTTTTTTCCCGTTCCCTGAGAGCACGGTCACCTTGGACCCTTCTGTAGTCACTGACCAATTCGTCTCGAACATCATTATTAAATGACCTGCCCCGATATGTAAAATATTTATAGAAATTATCAGGATTAGTTAACTGCAGGAATCCCCTGCCGTACCACGGGAAATACCAAATGTTATAATGGTATCTATGCCCATGCTCGTCTGTAGCGGAATATCGATAATCTTCTCTAGTTACATTCAGCCATTTAGTTTCCTGTACCGAATTCCCTAAAAAACTCACCAATCTGGAAGGTGTGTTAATGCAATACTTCCTAAACATCTTATTCAGCATTGGATAATGTCTTGAGAAGACAGATGTATCACTTTCATGAAACGTGACTGGTTCCCAACTATAGCGAGAACCCGAAGGCCTTATTATATTACGTGGTACAACTTGTTTAAATTCTTCTCGACTGAGCCAATTACACGTACGAAAGTGAGAAATAAATACTCTAGGTTCTATATGCCACAATTTTCCGCTACCAAGAGATCCTGAATCAAAACACAGCGCTTCTGCGTGTTGCTTAAATTTGCCATAGTCTTCCTCACTAATCAGCGTTCGTTCATTTGACTCCTGCGTCCCGGGAATCTGCCATATGGCCGTTTTTTCCGGCGTGCACTGCTCCCAGGGCAGACCGGTCATCAACCATTTATACCTGGCATCAATTGTTTTTATTTCCCACTCGAATGGTAAACAGCAGATAAGCCTGTTGCTTTGAGTTTCGTAACTGCCTTCTTCCTGCAACTTTCTGATGAGCGCCGAATTACATTGGCTGTGGGTATCAATGTCATCATCAACCAGCAACCATCCCGTCCAGTGAGGGAAATCAGCGTCACTAAACTTTTTAATGCTGGAATCAGCAAGATTGACCACCCCTTTTCCTCCCGGGTAATTGACCGTCATCCATAATGGCGCATCTGCCGGCACCAGCGTTTCATGGTCCGTATTGATAACCCGCCCAAAACGCAGCAACTCGAACCCGGCACTGGGGCTTTCCTTATAATTCCGCATCGCGGTTTTATAGAGATTATATTCGTAGTCTTCCCCGTCAGCATTAACCAGCGGCTCGCCCAGCAGATCATACTTCCCGTCAGTCTGTGTGTTCTTCTGTCGGGTCACCATCGTGCAGTTGCCTTGCGCCAGGGTCATGCTGACATACAGAGGCGCATTGCTGGTATAGAGCTCTGAAAGTCCGGTGATAGACGTGCTGTTATCTGCAGGGGCCTTGTCATAAAACTTTGTCTGCGGAGGCAGATAAAAGTGAATATCACCGTAAACCGCATCAGTGCGGCCATTCTTCGAAATATCCAGTTCTCCTGATTTCCTGCCCGTCAGCTTGCTGATGTTGTCGTCATCGCAGAAAATCTGGAAATGAAATTCATTCTGCCCGTCAGTCATTCCGCAAGAGCCTATCGGGTCTTTCCGGTAAATTTTGGCATCAGCTTTTATCTCTGCTTCCAGAAACTTCAGATGCATATACAAAGAGTAAAAAACGACCTTACCGTCATCCCCGGAACCAATTTCTGTCTCATGTTTAAGTAAAACATAGCCATCATCCGTTCCCCTGACAGGGGCATACTTCAACGGGAACTGGTCTCTTTTCTCTGGCGGGGAGGGTTTGCGGAACGATACCACCGTCCCGTCAGCGATTGCCCGAACTTTCTCCACCGTCGAACCGGAGTCCGTATGCGATATATGAATGCCCCCATGCCATGACTCTGATGCATTGAGAGGATATCCCCGGCGGGAATTGACAGGCATCATCACCTCAACCCACTCTGCGTCAGACTGAGTAGCATCTCTGTCTCTCAAAAACGGAGGACTGATAATCATGTTGTGACTCCTTGTCAGGAAAAGCTGAATTTACTGGAAGGTTCGGTGGTTTCAGGCGCCACGTTCGGAAAATCTTCTGGTTTATTGGCCCTTTCTTTTCTCCCGTAGTGCCCGGCTTTGGTCCGGTACTCACCCTGGGTGGCAGATTCAATGCCATTGGCATCCAGTGTGATGTAGCTCCCACCACCATTCAGAGTCAGCTTCTTCTTCGCGATAATTTTGATTTCATCTTCCGTGCTGACAATGCTGATTTCTTTTCGTGCCAGTAACTCCATCATGTCGTTCTGAGCCTGTACCATTACTGGTCCCTGGTTGGCAATTAGCTTCATCCCGAGTTTGCGTACAAACACACTCAGCTGTGCACCGACACCTACAAACAACTTTTTCACCACGCTGACGTCAGCATTTTTTCCGGCCGTGGCAATCAGGTTCTGCCCGGCAGACACCTGCAGGTGTTGTCCGCTGGTCAGCGCCATTCCGTCCGGTGCGCTCATCAACAGCACTGATTTTTTGAGGTCCCTCAGCTGCTGTTCCAGCAGTTTAATCTGCGCCTGCAGGTCGGCCGGGTTCGCGGTTGCCTTCTGCGCATCATCCGAGATGGATGTCATCTGCTCCCGGACATCGCCGAGATTGCTGACCGCCGGCTCCATATCAAGAACCTGGCCCTGCGCCTTCGCCTGCCCGTCAGCACTGATAAAAATCCCTTTCTGCGCCCGGATAGCCCCCCAGCTGTCCGTCCTGAGCTCAAATCCTTCACCGCGCTTCTGCTTATCGGCATCCACTAAATGCCCGAGATTCAGCTGGCTCTTGCCGCCGTACTCCGTGCTGACCTTGATATGCTCTTTCCCGCGCTCATCATCGAGGCGGATTTTGTTGTTAGCCGGGGTGCGCAGCACGTTACGTTTGTAGTTGCGGATGGTGACGTGGTCGCCATGCGCCGAGTCGTGCAGCACCCCGGCGATGTACGGCCGGTCCGGGTTACCGTCCTCAAAACCAATCGCCACCTCGGTGCCCGCGAGCAGCGGCAGATGCAGACCATAAGTATCCCCGGCATACGGCCGGGACTGACGAACCCACAGGCTCTCGAATCCGGTCTCCCAGCTGTCCCGGTCGAACAGCATGTTGACGCGGTAGCGACCGTCTTTATCGATATGCCCGTAGGTGTCATTTTCGGTGGTACTGGTGACGCGGGCCGGTAAGGTGCCGGCCATCACCGGGCGGCTGCCGGGCGCCGGGCGGAAACTAAAATCCGGGCTGTCCGGGATACCGTCAAACCTGATGCCAAAGTCTTCATCACGCCGCGCATGGCTGTGCATCGCCGTGATGAACTCATACGCGGAGATCACCGAGCCAATCGGCTCGCCGCCCGGGGTGTCGTACTCGGCGGTGTAGGTGTGCCAGTAGAGGCCGCTCTGAATCAGCTCCGGCGCGTCTTCGAAGTCCTGGCGCAGATCGTCTTTGGAGACATCCAGAATTTCGGTTTTGACGTTCTGGCGGTAGTCGGTGCTGTCCACCAGCTGCTTCAGGCCGCGCCACAGGGATTCCACCTTCTGGAACTCAGGATGGTGCATCACCGCGTCCAGCTGGCGGCTGATTTGATAGTCCAGCTCCGCGATATGGTGGTCAATCAGGGTCTTGTCGAGCTTCTCCACGGTCTTTCCGGACTGACGGATGCAGTCCATAAACACCTTCATCGCCGCCGTCAGTCGTTCGCCCGCCGGGGCGTCGGACAGCGCGGCATCATCC
>NZ_JAWXQV010000011.1:0-10030 GCF_033843325.1 Klebsiella sp. JN_Kp126
CTAAAGAACAGTTGAATGATTATGTCTATCAGCGTTACGCTCAAGCAAAAAACTTTGAGCCTGGGCACCAGTGCATAATTTCAGCCAAAAACAATGGTGACTGGGAACACTTCAATTATGAAGACCTGATGTTCATCATGCCGGAAGGTGCATTTGGAATTGGTAAAGATTTTGTTTCATTGCAACATATTTTTCCACTTGATGAAAACTCAATAGAAGCTTGGTTAGGCGGAACACAAAACCGAAAATCTATCTTTGATCACTTTAATCTTTTTGAAGATGATGGGTCCCGTGTCATTATCAAAAAGCATGTACCGAGACATAACATAAATACATTCTTGGCAATCGCTGGAGTGACGGATCATATTCAGGCCATCCTAATGGGGCGTGTTGATATCACCCAGAATAAACACTATCAGCATCAGGTCGAATCACAGTCCTATCAGACCGCTTCTCTAGCAATCAATATGCTGGAAAAGGCTTATGATGAGAACATTCAAGCTCTCACGAAGAGTTTCCAGCTATCACTCTTTACTACGCAGCAGAAGCCCTGCATTCCGGTCAACCTACCCTCCCCCAGAACTGAGGTTAGCCGCAGAATGGCAGCTCTATCACGGTCTTCCAAGACGGTAAAAAACACAGGTGTTGGAAACGTTAAATTAACAACCTCACTAATGATAAATCCTGAGCTCAATACCGAGCATAATCTGAAGCAGAACATGCAGACTTTTGGTGAAACAACTGCTGAGGTTGTGGACTATATAACTGGCACAATGTCCGATAAGTTTCTGCCTGAACTAAAACGTGCACATGACAAGTTAGTACAACAAAATTTGGCTGATAAGGCGAAATCACTGCTTCAACGCCATGCAAAACTGCATCCTCTTGGATTTGGAGCCTGTACGAGAGATGTAGCTCGCTGGGGTTGTCCTCATGCGCTTAAGTGTCAGTCTGGTCTACCTTGTGGCTACTTCACTCTTACAGGTCGTCTTGGCGAAGCGGAAGAAGCATCACGACGTTTATCAAACAAGCGAAAAGAAATCATTCAACTCCGTAAGTTGACTATAGTGAATCCAGGCTTCATGCTGGCTTTAAAAGAACAGGAAGAAGCTCTCATCGTGCTCGAGGCTCTTGAAGCTGATGCTATAAAGGTTCAAGGCGAGAAAAAACTGGTTTCCCTGTTTTCTGATGATCTGAACAACCCATTATATAAAGTTATTGAGCGAATTAATAAACAAATGCTAATTGGCAAAACCCCAAAAACCCTAGCTGATCTTTTCTTTATTGAACAGAAACGTATAGAGAGAAATAATAATGGCTAAGACCCCACGCAGTCGCAATGCAGACGATAAAGTCATTCAGGGTAAGGAACTTGATGCTTACATCAAAGCCGAGCTACAAGCCATGGTGCAAGAGGGACTGGAAAAATCCCCAATTCAGCCATCCACGTTACATGCCCGTCTTAAAGCCAAAGGAATAGTTAAAGGTGGCATTAGTACCCTCACCTCTCGAAAAATTATCATCAATAATTACAGGCTTCGCCAGCATAACAACTATGAAGATGGTAAACGAGAGTTGACAACAGATGAAAAGGCTAAATTGGCTATGGGGCGAACCGGCGCTGCTTATATAAGTAAGGCAAATCGTCTTGATGCTGAAATTATAGCATTGAAAGCTAAATATGAACGAAATGTACTGGCGCTCGCCGACATCATTGAGTATATCGACAACGCAACTCCTATCAAAGTTGAGGACATGCTTGCAGACGATCTCATTCGAGAACTTGCTGAGCGCAAAAGAAATTCAAGAATGAGCTAATGAGTAAACGCCCTACTCTATTCGTAAAATTAGCGCGCTAATTATCAATACTCCCTCTTCTATGTCCTTTATGTCGAAGGGAGTCTTCCATTCTAATGGCGATTTGGCTCTTTACACCAGTTTAATGCTGCACTTTATTACCTTCTAAAAGATCAATAGCCTTTTGTAGAACATCAGTTGTTACCACCATGTTTTACACCTGAAGACGTTTTGAGTGCTTCGATAAGATTACTTCGCTCTTCCTCTGTCATCCGGGATATGAGTAATGCAAGTTCTGCTGTGGTCTGATCATCACAAAAAAAGTAGTTTAACGGCACGTTTAACTCTGACGCCATCCGTCGAAGCGTATCAATATCGGGGACATGCCGCCCTTTCTCATAATGATTCATACGACTGCTAGCCGAAGCGGGATCAAACCCAACAAGGAGGCCCAGTGAGCGCTGTGATAAACCCGCCCTGCATCTCGCTTCCTTAAGTCGTTCTGGTATCGGATTTTTTTCAGACACTGATTCATCTTCATTGGCCTCGAATGCTTAGATTGTCTAAGTATCTGCCATTGTTGTATACTTAGCAATCCTAAGTTAACAGCCTTGTTTTAGCCCTATGAATAGTCGAGTAACCAACCCTGAGTCGTACATATTTTCTGCAATCATTTATATTGGGAAGGATAACTTCACCAGTAACGATGTAGCGAAAATTCTTATCGAGCGATTTTCATTTCAAAAAACTTTTTTTAAGGCAAAAGCTTTTACTTATAACCAGATTCAACGTCTGGTTAGAAATGGATTATTAAGTAAAGTACGAAAAGTAGGCGTATATCAATATTCATACTCAAGAACATCTGAATTTAATGTTGCAATAGAAAGTGTGGATTTAATTGAGGCAACATCAAGTTCTTCTTGTCAACTTGTTTCAAATGCAACCAGCAATGAAAACAGCAACGTAAACATTAAAATAGAGTCTCTTATTGAAAAATACAGCAGTGAGTTGGCAAAAGTAACAGGAGCAAAGGAGATTTATGAAGAATTAATCATTGCTGTGCCGAGTAGAGAGGATGAATTTAGGAAACTTTCCTTTGAACAAGAAAAAAAACACATTAAGATAAATGAAAAAATAAACACATTAATTAGTATCGTTAATGAATCTGTTTCGATAAAGCAATGAGTGTTTATAACTATTTGAAGCTAAATGGAACCATGAAGAAGAGAGGGCAAAGCCTTGCCCTCTCCATCTCATGCACTGATAAATCATCATAAAAATGATCATTAACAGCACGTACCACTATATGCTAGTCCGTAATAAATATAATCCCAGCCGACCCCATATGCAACCTTTCAATCTGCACTGCTACTCATTAAACAACGAGTTCATCATTACACCTTATAAGCTGTAAAGTAAAAAAACTCCCTACAGGCTGTTTTTTTACAATTATTGAACATATTTTAAACTAATCAACATGGTCACCTACTTATGGATACTGCATTTCCAGTTAAACTTCTCAGTCAGTTACGCCCGCTTTTAATTGGTTTTCGTAAATCGAAAGGATTAACTCAAAGAGAATTATCTGCCAGATTGGGTGTGACTCAGCAGACTTACGCTCGTCTTGAGGCAAATCCTTCAAAGGCAAGTTTTCAGCGACTCTACAAAGTGTTAAATATTTTAGGAGTGGAGATGTCCCTTAATTCTGCGCCTATTTTAACGGATGCAAGAACTTCAAAATTTGTAGAAAAAGAGTTTGATTTACCGGCAAGGAGTGAAGATTGGTGATAGTTGCGCGTATGCAAAACGATGGGTGAAGAAGCTTTAGGACCTCATCTAAATGTTTCTTCAATCAAACCTTGATACCTATTGCATCACATTTAAATCAGAAAGTGTGTGTCATAATTCCTGTAACTTCGATGTAAATGCAACTTTCGTGAATTTCGAAGGAACGCCACATGGCTGTTATCCGCCACGTCAGTATTCAGAATTCTCGGTCCATTGGGCTACCCCCACGCCCGTAGATAAATTGTGTCTTCACGACGAGGCCTATTCGAAGGCCTCAGGACTGACGCCGCCGAGATGACTGTGGCGTCGGGCCCAGTTGTAGAACATTTCAATGTAATCGAAGATATACTCCCGGGCCATATCACATGTTATATATATGTGTTTCCTGAACCGTTCTTTTTTCAGCGAACTGAAGAACGATTCGGCCACCGCATTATCCCAGCAGTTGCCGCAAAATGGCATGATAGCGCGGTTATGGGTGGCGTGGTTTAAAATTTAAATCCTAACGTGTTTGAACATATGGTGAAAACAGTGATCTACCACAGGGATCCCCAGCTAATTCCTTTATAGCAGTATATCTTAATGTGGCTTCGCAACTACCCACAAATCATCAGGGCCGAGATAGCTCAGATTGATCTGGCCGTTATTCATAGCGACCGTCGCTCGCACAAGTCCTCGCCGATTAAGGTTAAGAGGGTGTTGTAGCAGACCAATCGCGTGCCCATCTGGTGCAAGCACTAGCGGTTGTCCGTTCCAATGAAAGAGACCGACTGGAGTTCCGGAAGGCGCCGGAACATCGAACCAATTGACGTTTCCAAGATAATCTCGCCGCGCCCAAGAAAGGTTGTCTGACGGAGCAAATTCCTGGATGAATTCGAGCCATATAGTCCGAGCTTCGGCCGTTGGCCAGTTTGGTTGTGCCGAATAGACAGCGAGACCAGGTGAACGCAACCAATCGCGCAATTCCGCCCCGTTCGTGAAGTTAGCAGCCGTATCGGTGACGGCTTTGATGGCCGCCTGTCGTGAATTAAAACCCGCCTGGATCAGTATTGAGGCTGAGCGGTTCATCGTCCCCGTTTCGACAGCTGGAACAGCAAGGCCGAGTTCATAATCTTCCAACGCTAGTGCTGGCATGCCAACGGTATCACCGTTGGCGGCGGCACGTACCCGCAACGCCTCCATAGCCCAAGGAAGACGATAGCCCAGACCGCCCTCAATAAATTGCAATGCGTCTACCTCCTCTCCGGCGATCATCATTGCCAACGGATGCCCAAGCAGCCAACCTCTGAGGATTTCACGCCAATTCGCCGGGAGCGTGTCTGGTTCAAACGGATAAAAGGTGAACACGCGTTCGGCGATATCTGTGATCGCAGTGATTGCAGCCTCATGATCTGATACAACCAAGGCTGCATTAGCTTGCATGAGCAGATTGTTCGCCTCCGGTGCAATTGCATCCAGCGCACGTCCAGCTTCAAGGCCAAGCCCAGCCAGAAAATAACCACGCCGTGTGACGGCAGTCGAATTCGCCCAGATATAACGGCTCCGAGTAAACAGCGCGGTGCGATAGGCAGCCCGTGATTCGTCGTTAACACGCAGCAGGCGGCGTTGCCAGAGTGAAGATTGGAGAATACTGTCGAGAGCGGTCTCGATCTGGTCATCGGGTACATCGGCCTCACCAATGAGACTGAGAATGGCGGTATCTAGTGTCGCCATATGGCGATCCCACTCTTTCAGCGCCTGCTCTCGCTCATCAACCTTTTCACCGGCAACCTCTGGGAAGACCCACGCAGCAGCATTATTGACAACATAGTCGATCAAATGGTCGAGATCACCGCCGATGTGAGAGTGCATGCGGCTCAGCAGCGAGAAGATGAGCTGGATGAGCCCGCTTTCCATCTCACGAGCACCGTGGTCTTCTATCAGATTGACCCATTTGTTGTGCTTCCTGTTATTCACATCTTCAAAGATGGGATAGAGAACAAGGCCTTCTACATCAATATAAGCACGGCCTGCTCGGCCGATGACATTCTTGAATTCCGAAACCTTGATCATTTCACCGTGCCGGTAGAGCGAGTGCATGACGACCGCTGTCGCCGAGAGATTGAGTCCCTGCGCCAGAGTCGGCGATGAGATCGTGACCTTGAGTATACCTTCTCGCAGAAGGCGCTCGATTTCCTTGCGATAAGCTGTCGGCAAGGCACCATGGTGAAGAGCCACACCAAGCCGAAGGCATTTCAGAATATAGCTGTCTGTCCCAAGCCATTCCTCACCGAGTGCTATAGCGATCTGCAAAGTGGTCAATTCGACTGTTAGCAAAGACTCGAGTGCACCGCGCGAGTGCAAGTCAACGATGACCTTGGCAAATGGTTCGACGCTGCGACGCTCTGGGCAATAGATCAACACTGTCTGACCATCTCTGACTAGACGCCATGCGGTTGCAAGGCTCAACTCCTGCTGATTGTCCGGAAAGAGTCGGTTGCGACGCTTCTTCGGTGGTACGAACAGCGGCGGTGCCGCACCAGTCAGAAATCTGGGCACAAATGGCCTTTCCTCACCAACGCGAAGATTTAGGCGCGCTGTCGGCGAATTCCAAGTGACCTCGCCGAACCGCAAACGCGTCGGACGCCAATCGTTCTTAATGGGACCTCCCGGTTGATCGCGCCGTAGCCACGCCGAGAAGTCTTCCATTTGATCTCCGTCCGGAAGAATTGCCGATAGACAGACTATGCGGCGTTGATCTGCGTCCTTACGACGTAAGAGGCGCTGAATCTGAACCTCGTAACGAACTTCGCGCTCACCTGAACCAATCATATGGCCCTCATCGAAAACGAGCAAGCCCACATCGTCGAGCAGTGACGGATCGTTCCTCAAGGCGAAATCGAGCTTCTCTGGGGTTGCGACAACAATATCACGCCCGCGGATGGCATCTTCGTCGAAGCCGGACACTCCGATACTGCCATAAAGGGCAGAAATGGTCTTGCCGAGTGGCCCGAAGGTACGCTGAAGTGTGGCTTCGGTTTGCGCAGATAGAGCGCGAAGCGGGGTCACGACAATGGCACGCCTCCCACCGGCTAAACATCTCAGAATAGACAATTCAGCGATGCGGGTCTTACCTGCGCTGGTCGGCAACGAAACAACGAGGTTGTCGGTCTGGTTGACAGCTCGCGATGCCGCTTCAATCTGCGACGGCCACAAGTCGACCTCTGCCCTTGGGCGTCGAGCGAGCAAGCCAATAAAGAGTTCACGAAGGACAGGCCATGAAGGGGCAACGCCGCCAGCGGGAAGCAGCGGAACTTTTTCGTGGAAGGTGTTCGACCAGAAATCTTTAAGCAGATGGATAGCAATCCGGTGCACCCACCATTGCGGTATAAGGTTCAGCTCCCCGCAGATATCGAGGTTTTCACGAAGCTGGGCGATCGCTTTTTCGAGAAGAGTATATTCACCGCGATCTAGGGCGAGCAGGAACATCGAAAAGGCACCGAAGAAAACATCTGTCAGTGCGAGATTCAGGCCTTCGAAAAGAAAGTCCTTTCCATCTCGTTCCGCCGCATCGGCAACGATGGACTCGGTGAGATGCTGCTGTAAGAATGTCGTAATGGTCGCATCAGATCCACGACCATCGAGACGAAAGGTATATACGCGTGTACGCAGCGAATTGATATCTCGGCGTATCAACAGAGTTAGCGCATGCTCGATCGGCGAGAAATTTGCTTCATCGGCCACAATTGCGAGGAGGGAATAGGCCCGGGCAGAAAGGTGCGCGAGGTGATAACTGGCAGCTGCAAGGAGAAAATGGAAATCGCGATCAGCTTCTTCGCGATTGCCGTTGGCCATGACCGACTCAAGCGCTGTCGCCGCCTGTTCGAATGCGATCCGTGCTTGATTCGGGTCGCCATCTGACTCTAAAAGGCGCAGACCTAGTCCAAGCAAACCATACGCGTAACTGTGAAGATCGAAGCTGAGTTGAGCCGAGAAATCCGGCGCACCAGGAGGAAGAACACCGTCACGCCAGATCATTGCACGTGCCTGACCTCGTGCAATTAGCCTGCCGCGAAAGCCGACCGTCGCCGCGTCCGTTATAGCAGCAATGATAGCATCAGGGGTTGTTGGCATCGGCAATTACTCGATCGTAGACGGCTCCGACAAAAGCAGCATGGTTGTCGATATGCAAACCGACACCCCATTGTCCAATCGGGCCAGGATAGGCCTGTAGCGCCTGTGTTAGGAGCGTCTGTGGTGGGTTACCTGAAAACGTGAAGAGTAGATGTTTAACGCTCTCGGGCGGGATACCGTGCCGGTAGAGTGCCTCGTCGATTGCGTCTACGAGCGGTGCATCGGTGCCTATCTCCATAAGTCTGGCCGAGATAAAAGATAACGCATGCGACGAGGGAAGGCCGCTATCCTTATCTAAGCCGCTCCGAGCCTCCTCAAGCGTTTGAGCGCGCAGGTTAATACGGCTTTTAGCTTCTGTTTTCAGGAAGCTGAGTCGCTGTGTTTCAGCGTCGAGAAGCATACCGATGACATCATCGCCGCGCATTGCCATATTTCGATGATCCTTCCAGCGCAGTCTTTTGATAGGCGCTCGATAACCGCTGTACGCATCAATCCATTCTGTTGCATAGATCTCGCCAAGGTCACCCGACCTAATATGCGCAGTTTGCGGAAGGAGATCGTTGAGCATTTGAGCAGCTGCTGTCTTACCTAACTTCGCAAGCGCGGCGGCAATCCGCTCCTCTGTAGTGTAGTGGGCGGGGATAGCCCTAGCTGTCATCTGAATGCCAGTCGCAATTTCTCCTGGCCGGCCCGTCATGACTCGAACATGGTGATTACCTAATGGCATGTCAGCCGAGTCGCACCAATCATAGAACGGGACCATACCCTACTCCTTAATTCGAAAAAGGTTAGACTTCATGCGATGACCCTTTTTTCACTAACAACCATTCGTAGAGCGATTGCACCTTGGAAGTTGGGTGTAACATTTCTGCAAATGTAGGTTTTAGTCGTATGCTGAGACCCGGGTATAACCGTCAGTTAATTCGTCCGCTGCCCCAGTCAATGAAAAATTGATGGGAATTTTAACAGTTTGTAAGCCTAATAGGCAGTGATCTCCCAATACTTTTACGATTGTCGAAAAAAATCATTGTCTTATGCGTTTTTTGCTCCTCCCTCTGTTTTGGGTACCCCCGTGTCCGTAGATGAAACTAGCTGAAACTTGTACAAGATACACTTTCATCGTAAGGAAATCCTATACATATAGAATCGGTGACGTGAATTAAACTGTGCCATACATTGGACTGGCTGTTGAGCTACACAAAATCAGGGATGAATATCTCTCAGGCCCCTATCAATCCTTGCTGCGATTTTACTGGTAGGAGATACTCCTGAAACTAAGAAGTGTCGATTCAGATTATGGTGCCTTTCGAAAATTGAGATATCTTATAAAATGGGGGCCAGGCCAATCACTTTTGTGATAATAAAGCCAGTATAAAGTGGTTCCAAAATCCTTTAAGATCTTGGAACCATAATGAAAATCACATCAGATCCAAAATTTCTGCAAAACTATTAATTGAATAATCCGGTTTAACTCTTGAAAATGATTCCTTCAGTTGCTCTTCTCTTTCAACATCTTTATCAGTCCAGTGTGTTATTTTCACTAAAATTTCCCATAGCTCGGGAGCAAACTGACGACCATAGCGAGCCCAAACAGCTTTCATTCCAATAGACTTTGCCATTGATATATCTTTAGTAATAGAGTCACCAACATATACCGCATCTTTAATATCTACATTTTCAGTGAGACAAATGTGCTCCAAGAGTTTTGGGTTAGGCTTAGATTCAGCACTAGATAACCTTATAATAAAATCATCTTTTACTGAAATAACTTTTGCGTTTTTAGGATTGGGGTGGAGATTGTGATTGTCTTCAATTGTGTAAAGGTGATCAAAAAAATCAATGACATCAAGCTTATAAAGGCGATACAAAGAATTATATTCTAAAGATTCAGTATGACCGACAATCTTAACACCACGCTCCCTTAAAATATTTAAAGTATCCCTGACAGTAGGGTATAATTTCAATGTATGATTGCGCTTTGAGCTAAAAGCAGAAAATACTCGCGTGAGTTTTTTTTGTAATAAAATCTTATCATTGGTCCCAAAATAAGAAATAACAGATGGCAACTCTAGAGTAGCAAACGGTTTTTCAGAATTACCAAACCTCTGATGAATGACCTTATACTCGGACAAAAGTATATCTAAAGGAACATTTATCTCCTTTGATAGTTCCTCAGCCATAGCACTAAATGATTGGGAATAAAAACTTACCCAATCGTACAGTGTATTATCCAAATCGGTGATAAGTAATTTCATGATAAACCTTCAATAGCATAGGTTGCCGTTTCATTTGCTCCGTTCTGTCTATCGAGCTTGAAAAATTTGAACGCTAG
>NZ_JAWXQV010000012.1:0-8042 GCF_033843325.1 Klebsiella sp. JN_Kp126
CTAGCTTTTCACCAGAAAAATCCATTATACATGCATAGTTAGCACAATCTTGATTTGGCAATTCTGAACTAGCAACCCCTGAACTTCCCAAAGAAATAATTTGAAAAGTATGTTCAGGATTTGAAGCCGAGACTGGTTCTAATGGAGATAGTATTTTTTTTATTGTAATACAACTACTTCTATGCATATGCCCATGAAGAATATAGTCAACTTTATGTTTCACCACCCAACGCAACAATCTCTCCGCATCTAGTGTAACACTATATTTTGAATCCAAATAGGCATCTTCGGCCTCATTAATTGAAGTTAGGTGATGATGGAGCATAGCAATTCTTGTGACCCCCCTTTTTTTAGATATATACTCCCCACTTTTGTTCATCCATCCCATAGATTCCGCAACGTTACTGAGTTGTTTCTCACCGATAAACCCCATACCCAAAAATGAATCTTTAACTTGTTGTAAAACACATGAGTTCAAGGCCGCCACTTCAACTACTTTGTGCCCTCCCAATAAAAATTTTCTTCCTTGCGAGAGATCTTCTTCAGGTTTTCTTTGGAAAACATCTTTATAAAATTTTATATAGTTTTCTTTGCTTCCTTTATGATAGTTTTCTGCTAGAGTTGCCCATGGAGTATCAGTAGTAGGCTTTCCCATTATTTCAAAATATTGTTCTTTAGAAACCAAACCAACATCATGATTCCCTGGGCAAATAATTATATCATCCGGTGTAAGGCTAAGAGAAGAACTAACATCTTTGATGAATTTCGAAGCCAGCTCAAATCCCTCAACCTGTGATTGCCAAGTCAAATCACCTGAAATAGCCAATCCGGCACATTTATTTCCATTGCTATATTTGTCTGCCAACTCTACTACACGAGAAGATAAACATTTCTGTTGATCATTATCTTGCGCTGGAAACGCATGCTTGCCTTTTCCGTTATCGAAATGAATATCTGAAAGCCAAATTATAAACTCCCCTTTTTTTTGGCTATATTTTTGGTTGAAATTATAAGGAATATAATGGGATGCTAATAATTCATGCTGAAGATCAGAATCAATAGCAGGTCTCACCTTCCAAATTGTTCTATCTTGTTCTTTTAATTCAGTTACTGAAAAAACAACTTTATTGAAAAGCTGTTCATCTAAATCCTTTGAGGTGGTGAATAATGAATCTAATGGAATATAGGATAAGGTTTTGAGAACATCATCATTATCATGAATTTCACAAATTTCAGAAACTTTTAACCAACCTAACAACTCATCTTCATTATAATACCTTGGTGTTTTTCTACCATTATCAGGAGCCTTCTTCTTGCTATCCCCAGCAGCTGAGGAGCAGACTTCTTTTAATTCGGCCCTATAGAACTTTAGTCGCCCTGAATCAAAAAAATATATTTTGGTGAGATTTTCGGCAGCAATTCTTAGTTCTTGTGATGGAAACACCTCACCAGATTTTGCCCACCATCCCCACCAAACATCCCCTTCCTCACGAGCAATTTGGTTATGCTGTTCGATGGTAAATCCTTCACTTTTTCCTAGATCACGGAACCTAAAAATGTAAGTCTCTTTCATTTACTTCATCCTTAAATGCAATGGTTTTATAATATCTTCGTTTTATCAGTAAATCATAGTGAACTCAAATTCGAGTCTTATCTTTTTGAGAATAGCGTTAAGTAAGGTAATCACCTCGCTACCTTCTTCCAGTTTGCCTGATTACACCAATACGATCCGGCAGCTGCTAATGCATGTTCATTCAATCGGCTCGCTTAAATCAATGAACTCAATAGTCTTTGCTAAAGGTATAGATTGACGGGGAAAGTCACGTCGCAGTCGGCGGGCTAACTCTCCCAATGCATCACTACGATCCATCGCATGATGGACTAGCAAAGACGCTACCTGCCGAACCTGAGCCTTTGCGCCAGGCTCACGACTATTATCCTGCCCGCGAAGTGCATTACGCCACCCCAGTGTTGCCCTGTTTACATCAATTTGATCCAGCACTCGAATTAAGCCTGAAGGCTGGACTTGCACGAGGAGACAAAGAAACATCAGAGCCTCATTGTAAAAAGTGGGGCTGGGCTGAGATAACGCCTCTGCTAGCCCACTGTAGTGCGGTTCAAGAAATGTAGAAACCAGTGTTGGCTCCGACTGAGCAATCCTCGCCAAAACTAATGCTCCCAGTTGCCAATCGACATGACCCCAATGGCTGAGTGCAATGCGTCTGCCCGCGGCTATATGACGTAACGCGCTAGCCGGCGCGATGGCTGCGAGATGCGTCGACATGTTGACGATACGCGGCTCATTGCGCGCAATCATCTCCTGAATTGCGAGTCTCGCTGCTGGTACGATGTGCGCAACTCCGAGCAGCATTCTCGCATCGCCGATATTTTCCGCCCAATCCGAGCCTATCGCTTGGTCGATCTCGCTCCAATTGAGTGCTAATACCGTCTCCTCGAACTGCTTTGGCGAGGCCTTATGCATGAAGCTAAGAAGCCCTGCGGCAGCTTGGAAGTTTCGTTGCGTACTGCGCGACAAAGAGATCGCGAGATCCTTAGGCGACCAGCAACGGCAGATTTTTCGCCCCACCTGCCGCATTCTTCGGGACGGTGCCAACTTGCCAACATAGATGTTAAGCGGATCGTAGAGCCGCAACGCGTTCCACACGATATCGTTTAGTTCGTGGAAAGACTCTTGCGGAGCGGCACGCAGTCGATCGGCGATGGCCGGGATAAGTGCTTCGATCAAAGTGAACCCGAACTCTGATTCGACGTAGCAGAAATGTTCGCAAAAATCGGCAACGACCGATAGGTAGGCATCCTGCGGCCACTGTGACACAATGCGAAGGCACGCATCGTGATCAATGTGTTCGAGATAGCGTGCCTTCCACATATCATCTTTACAAGCACCTATCATCGAAAGCAGTTCGGCAATCTCACCCGCATGCAACGGGGCAGCAGCACTGATCGCCTTTGCTAATGCGCGTGGCTCAACTAGCATGACGATGTTTTCACCAAGTGCCCGATTAGTATTAAGTACATGATTAAGCACGCGGCCAATCGCATAGCATGCACCTTCCGGCGCCGCCTGTATCCACTCTGCAAGAGTCTCACTATGATCGGCAATTGTTTCCATCTCATCGGGCAGATAGCTATGCAAATTATTCAGTAACCAGCAAGCATGCCGAATATCAAGTGGTTCTGTCGCTACCCAGCAGCGTTCTAAAGCGGGAGTAAGCCATGCCGGCTGTACAAGCCTTCGCCACATCCCAAATTCGCCAGCTAACGAAAGTTCGCTAAGTAGAACACTTAGGCCACTGAGAGGCATCTGAATGTCGGTCAGAACTGTTCTGAGCATAACTGCAATTTTCTGACGCTCTTCGGCTGTCTGTCCGTCGAGAATACGTGCCAGGAGTACAATAGCAAGACGCTGGTGTGGACAGCGAAGGTCGTTGAAACTCAGTAAAAATCGTTGCGCTACAAGCCAATCAATCGCAGCATTTCCATCAGAATTCGACAACTCGTCCCCGACTAACCGCAACAACATTTCGCGTGAACAGTGCGCATCACGTGATGCCAGCTGTCGAATTGCAGCAGCTGCAAGAACCACGTCAGCGCCTGCTGCGCGCGCAGAACTTGCCATTGCATTCGCTCGCCGCCATCCTCCTCCAAGGATGAAACAGAATTGCCAGGGACAAAGCGCTTTCTCCGCTGCATGCTCAAGGCGTAGATCGAACTGCTCATCTCCAGGCCGATCGCCGATGCGATCATCGGCTTGACGAACAGCGGCAAGTGTTGCTTCGCGGGAAGCCAGAAAACCATTCGCAATAACCCGAACCGCTCGCTTAGCATCAAGATGGATGGCGCCTGGAAAGCCGCTCTTATCTTCGGAAATCGTGTACGCACTTAATACCCATCGCGATGCAGTGGCCTGTTCTTCCAACTCACGAAGAAATGCTGGGCGAGTCAGGTGAGCATCATCAACGATGTAGAGTGTCGGTTTCAGACTCTCATCAAAAGAAGGTATCTTTCCAATTGGGTCGGCTAATCTTAGGACACGCCAGCCGCGACAATACATTTGAAGCGCCACTTGAAGAATTGAGATTGATTTCCCAGCTCCCGGTACCCCCGCAAGTCGAGCTGTTCCTGCGCGCTCCAGGTCTGCAGTCAGTAGAGCTACCTCCGGAAGAATGGGACAAGCAGCGACATCTGCAGGCCCGAGTGGACGACCCATTAGAGCAGGTCCAAGATCACGAGGCTTTTCGAACTTAACCTCAGACCAAACTGATGCTTCAATATTGAGTACTGATGATCTTGGTGCGAACACAATGAGGCTCCGCCGGATCTGATCGAGCTCCTCGGAACTTGGTAACGCGCGCAGAGCTGCCATGATTTTATGCAGATCGCTTGCATGTTCGGGATAGATTTCTTCAATCACTTCCTGATGAGTGGATAGCAGCGCTTGAATCGTGTCCCATCCAATAGCAACTACGGGAAATTTTCCTTCCTTCACGCGTTGTTCTGACACTAGTCGGGCATGTTCTTGAAGTCGCGCATCATTAGGCGCTGTAGTAGCAAATGTCCAGTGTCCAAGCTGTGGTTTAAAATTTTCGGCCTTGATGAGTTCCGTATCGAACTCCACGATAGTCGCCTTGGCCCCATAACCTTCGTTCTTCCCTTTGCATTGCACACCAAAATTTATGCCGGGTGTTGCCTGTGGCGTTCCATAGACATCAACACCGTGCTGTTTTTGCCCAGACCGACCATTTTTTTGCGTAAGGGGAGACCTCCACACTGCGGCAAACAATGCACGAGTCAAATCTTCGAATTTCTCCCACGACTTTGGCGGGAGAATCTGTTTGTCAATAAAGTCCATTGCACAAGCCACTTTGTAAGTATTTTAAGGAACAGTCATCGCCTTCGCTTTAACCACATCCTCAAGAACGTGACTAGTCAAGCATCAGGAGTAGATTTTATTATTTCAGAGTTCCAAGTGGAATGAAAAGTAATCCATTTCGACTTGGGTAGCTGACAACAGCATTATCTCCCCACACCAAAACGGCTCTCGGGCCGTTAAGCGCTTCACCAACAAATAGAATTTTTTTTATTTGAAGTGAAGCACGATCTAACGCTACAAGCTCATGATTGTTTCGATTGACCGATAACAGTAAGTTTCCACTCACCGTTTGCGATAACGGGTCTGCCCATGCGAAAAAATTATTATTATCATTTGAGGCAAAGCGAATTTCTTGAATTAGCTCCCCTGATTCCGGCTCTATTACACAGATGCCACGCTTGGACTGGAACATGCCGACATAGATGCGATTGTAGAGATCGTCATATGTTAGACATGCAGGGGTTGAATCATCTGCACGACCATTGCTTATCTCGGCGAGCTGGACATCCGCCGTATATTTTTGACGACTCAAGTCGTAGATAGCTAAATAGCAGTTAGCATGTGGATAACTCAGCCCGTGGCTGCGTCCGCCGCGTTGAATGCCAATGTAAATTAATGGCAGTGTCGGATGTCGTAGCAGCGACATGCAGCCTCGGCCACCTTCGGGATATGCTACTGTCTTTACAACGTATGTGGCACTGTCAATGATGTAGAACTGGTTGACTCGATTGCTTGCGAAATAGATTTCTTTTTCGTTTTGTGACACTGCTAATTGTCCGTTACCGCCCCCAGGTAACACTATTCTTTTAACGATAGCATGCGTAGCCAAATCAATAACGAGCACAAAGTCCGAAAAAACCTGGCCGACAAACAAACGGCCATCTGCAATAACTAAGCTACCAGGAGGATGGCTCAAAATCTCTCTTTCACCGTTTTGCGGGGAGATCGACTCATATTTATCCAGGTCGATGGTACGTATGATTGATTTGGATGATGGATTAACGATTGAAATGCTGCATCCAGCCCAATTTGCAGTTATCAGGAAGTTGTTATGCAGGAGAATGTCATGTGGTTCAGAGGGGCTTGGAAATTTATAAATCGGGGCTCCATCATCACTACTGTCTAGAATAAGAGAGGCTTCTGATGTTGCTGCCTGTGCAGTCTTGGCAAAATCATCCAAGGATGTGACCAGAGTGATGTTCGACCCTCGTGCCGCATCCTGTGCTCCAGGTTGGAAACCAACCTCACTGACCATGATTCCTCGATCGGCACCAAGGTCATCAATGAGGCTCTTGAGAGCAAGCACCTTTTCCTTAGGAACGCGAGTTTTCCACAATTTGCATTCGATTACCCAAGTACAGAGGATACCCGATCGAAGGAAGGTCGCGTAGACGTCAATATCATGGGTCGCTCGAACACCTTTGGCTCGATAATCAACCAAAGCATTACATCCAAGACGTCGAAATACTTCAGCTGTGGCCTCCTGATAAACTCGCCAGTCCGCGTAGCTCATGCAACTCCCCAATAATATGGCTATATTTTTTTCTGTGTGCCATCCAGCTTGCGATGAATAAGCGAAACCAACGTAAGGATGTCCAGCGCATCCAATTCAGACATGGGCCAATTCTTCTTAGGCGAATGGGCCAGTGGATTGCGCACAGCGCCGAATAGACCAATGAGTAGGTTCGCAAAACCTTTTTGTTCACTCTTTTCTGAGTCGGTAGTGAGCGGTCCCAAGGTCAGAACTGGTTGTTGTCCGGTAAATGCCTTGTTCACCAAGTCAGCACCATCGCCGCTCAACCCAGACAACTGACGAATACGTTCCGCAACCCCTTTCGTCGCCTCGAAGACGGCATGAAAATAGTTTTCGTCCAGAAGTTCTGCACGACAATAGTTCAAAACTTCTGCATGCACAGCACGGTTTTCGAGTGCAGCCTTAAGTCGCCCGGCGCGGGCTCTGGCTGAATCGAGTGTTGTTGCTTTAGTAGCGTTCGTGACCTTACCATCTTCGCGGACATAAAAGCCGGAAAAAGCTAGGACAACATTGAGTTCATCACGCCTCCAGGTAAATACTGCTGGATCACGAGCGTAATTTACCGGATTCATCGCACGGTTAATGAACATTATGAGATGGTTGCCGACCTGATATTGGTTCTGCGCACCTACGAGCGCATTATACAGCCGTTTCCATTTTGTCATGCTTGGCGATGTGTCGGCAACTTTGATTTCTTGTAGGAGTCGCTCGATCTGCGCCCCACTCAAGCCACGTTCGGTATCAGCAAGAACGCGACAAGCGGCCTCAAGGTGCTGAGAGTTGAATAATGGAATACGTATCATAAATTACCTTTTTATCACCTTTCAGACCCACTCGAGCGCCGTGATAATCGATTGTCCCTCAGTACCGACCTCCACAAACAAAGCGTGATCGTAGCCAAGCTGCTGCTTATAACCTTGAAGTTTCAGTAGATCGATTCGTCTATCGACGCGACTCGTTGATTTTTTAAATTCTAAGACCAGATGATTCTGTTGTGTACCTCGCCGATGCACGATCACATCAGGAAATACTGTCTTTGCTTCAACGTCTTCGCTGTCTGGATAAAGCTCCAAATGTCTGAGCCGTTTAGGTTCTACACCATCCCGGTTATATTCGCAATCTACATTCCAACCGGGGAAAGATAGCTGGAGGTACATCGCAAAGCGAAAGGTAATGGACCGTTCGTTAGCATCAATACTGAGTAGATCATGATCATTGAATAGTAGCTCGGACAATGCATGTGACACAGGTTCGCCTGGTTCACATTGATTGAGGTAGCGTATTTGAGTCGGGGTCAGTGCCATTATCACGCTCGCATATTTAAGGAATTTTATTGGATTTTTCAGTACGCATTCGGTTACCAACTAAAAGGTATAATAACTGAATACTAAAACCTGATGTTCATCACAAAATCAGAAAAACCAGTTCATGAACCAATGGTAGAAAATTCGTATGATTTGTGTTCAGCTACTTGCACAGTTATGAACCAAAACTTAGTTCATAAGTGCATGCTTTGATTGCTCGATGAGAAAAAATTATTTAATTACAGTGGGTTGCAAAGTTTTTTATTATAAATTAAATTATGTATTTCCCTCAAACCCAGAATAGTTAAAT
>NZ_JAWXQV010000013.1:0-6680 GCF_033843325.1 Klebsiella sp. JN_Kp126
CGCTTAGGCATGGAAGTTTTGCGGCATTCTGGCTACACAATAACAAGGGAAGACTTACTCGTGGCTGCAACCCTACTAGCTCAAAATTTATTCACACATGGTTACGCTTTGGGGAAATTATGAGGGGATCTCTCAGTGCATTGCCTCCAATTCCCATAATTTATTACGCCGATAATAACTTGGTGTAACCTTAAAAATGTACTTAAATCGACGTGTAAAAGATTGTTGGGAATCAAATTGATATTTTAATGCGATCTCAAGGATAGTTTTTTTCGTCAACCTCAACTCAACAGCCGCTTTCGTCAAACGACGAGCACGAATATAGCTAGCCAGTGTGACCCCTGTTACTTTTTTGAACAGCCGCTGAAAATACCACTTGGTATAACCCGCTTTATTCGCCACATCATCAAGCAGTAAAGACTGATCTAAATTATGTTCAATCCATAATAGAACATCTTTGATAACCGTTGTATGAAACTGCTTATCATCATATCTTAATTGGATGTTATTAGCTTTATTTTGATAGCGAGAATGCTGTTCAATATACATAAAATAACCTAAATGTTCTTAAGATTGTCACGACCACATCATCATGATACCATAAACATACTGACGGTATGTTATTTTAAATCTATCATGGAAAATAAAAATCATCAACAAGAAAATTTTAAGAGTACCTATCAATCACTGGTTAACTCAGCACGAATATTGTTTGTTGAAAAAGGCTATCAAGCTGTTTCAATAGATGAGATCTCGGGAAAAGCGTTGGTGACCAAAGGTGCCTTTTATCATCACTTTAAAAATAAAAAACAATTACTCAGTGCCTGTTATAAGCAGCAATTAATTATGATTGATGCCTACATCACAACAAAAACTGATTTAACAAATGGTTGGTCTGCCTTAGAAAGTATATTTGAACATTATCTTGATTATATTATTGATAATAATAAAAACCTTATCCCTATCCAAGAAGTGATGCCTATCATTGGTTGGAATGAACTTGAAAAAATTAGCCTTGAATACATTACTGGTAAGGTAAACGCCATTGTCAGCAAATTGATCCAAGAGAACCAACTTAAAGCTTATGATGATGATGTGCTTAAAAACTTACTCAATGGCTGGTTTATGCATATCGCAATACATGCGAAAAACCTAAAAGAGCTTGCCGATAAAAAAGGCCAATTTATTGCTATTTACCGCGGCTTTTTATTGAGCTTGAAAGATAAATAAAATAGATAGGTTTTATTTGAAGCTAAATCTTCTTTATCGTAAAAAATGCCCTCTTGGGTTATCAAGAGGGTCATTATATTTCGCGGAATAACATCATTTGGTGACGAAATAACTAAGCACTTGTCTCCTGTTTACTCCCCTGAGCTTGAGGGGTTAACATGAAGGTCATCGATAGCAGGATAATAATACAGTAAAACGCTAAACCAATAATCCAAATCCAGCCATCCCAAATTGGTAGTGAATGATTATAAATAACAGCAAACAGTAATGGGCCAATAACACCGGTTGCATTGGTAAGGCTCACCAATAATCCCTGTAAAGCACCTTGCTGATGACTCTTTGTTTGGATAGACATCACTCCCTGTAATGCAGGTAAAGCGATCCCACCACCAGCCAATAAAATTAAAACAGGGAAAACTAACCAACCTTCAGATATAAACGCTAAAAAGGCAAATGCACTACTATCTGCAATAAATCCGAGCAGTACTGCCGTTTTTTCGCCCCATTTAGTGGCTATTCTTCCTGCCACAAAGGCTTGGAATACTGAGTGTAAAAGACCAAGACCCGCTAATGAAAAGCCAACCATCATGCTATTCCATCCAAAACGATTTTCGGTAAATAGCACCCACACCGTTGCGGGAATTTGGCCTATCAATTGCGCTGAAAAATAAATAATCAACAAAATGGGCATCGTTTTAAATAAAGTGATGTATACCGAATTCGATTGCGTCTCAACCCCTACTTCGGTATCTGTATTATCACGTGTATTTTTGGTTTCACGGAACCAAAACATAACCACAAGGAAAGTGACAATATTTAGCAACGCAGCGATAAAAAAGGGACTATGCGGTGAAATCTCTCCTGCAAAACCACCAATAATAGGCCCCGCTATTAAACCAAGCCCAAAACTTGCCCCTAACCAACCGAACCACTTCACGCGTTGAGAAGCTGAGGTGGTATCGGCAATGACCGATGCCGCGACAGCCCCAGTAGCTCCTGTGATCCCTGAAAGCAAACGGCCTAAATACAGCATCCAAAGCGCACTTGAAAAAGCCAGCAATAAGTAATCCAGCGATGCGCCTATTAATGACAACAACAGCACTGGGCGCCGACCAAATCGGTCAGACATTTTTCCAAGCCAAGGAGCAAAGATAACCTGCATTAACGCATAAAGTGCAAGCAATACGCCAAAGTGGTTAGCGATATCTTCCGAAGCAATAAATTCACGTAATAACGTTGGCAAGACTGGCATGATAAGGCCAATCCCCATGGCATCGAGTAACGTAATTACCAATGCGATCTTTGTCGAACTATTCATTTCACTTTTCTCTATCACTGATAGGGAGTGGTAAAATAACTCTATCAATGATAGAGTGTCAACAAAAATTAGGAATTAATGATGTCTAGATTAGATAAAAGTAAAGTGATTAACAGCGCATTAGAGCTGCTTAATGAGGTCGGAATCGAAGGTTTAACAACCCGTAAACTCGCCCAGAAGCTAGGTGTAGAGCAGCCTACATTGTATTGGCATGTAAAAAATAAGCGGGCTTTGCTCGACGCCTTAGCCATTGAGATGTTAGATAGGCACCATACTCACTTTTGCCCTTTAGAAGGGGAAAGCTGGCAAGATTTTTTACGTAATAACGCTAAAAGTTTTAGATGTGCTTTACTAAGTCATCGCGATGGAGCAAAAGTACATTTAGGTACACGGCCTACAGAAAAACAGTATGAAACTCTCGAAAATCAATTAGCCTTTTTATGCCAACAAGGTTTTTCACTAGAGAATGCATTATATGCACTCAGCGCTGTGGGGCATTTTACTTTAGGTTGCGTATTGGAAGATCAAGAGCATCAAGTCGCTAAAGAAGAAAGGGAAACACCTACTACTGATAGTATGCCGCCATTATTACGACAAGCTATCGAATTATTTGATCACCAAGGTGCAGAGCCAGCCTTCTTATTCGGCCTTGAATTGATCATATGCGGATTAGAAAAACAACTTAAATGTGAAAGTGGGTCTTAAAAGCAGCATAACCTTTTTCCGTGATGGTAACTTCACGGTAACCAAGATGTCGAGTTAACCACCCTTTAGATTCATAAAGCGAAAATAATGCGGCTCCAACGTACCCACCTAAATGGAAACGGCGTTCACTCCAATCTAAACACGCACAACAGATTTTACGTGAATGTTTGGAAGGAACGTCAATTCCCATTTCATGAAAATATTGAATACCACTTAATGTGATCATTGAACCATTTTCAGTGATCCATTGCTGTTGACAAAGGGAATCATAGATCTTAACGGCAACTTCGCCAGCTAAATGATCATAGCAAGTACGTGCTTTTCGTAAATGCACTGGCGTGGAAACTTTGGCATGTACGCCATGGTTTAAGGAGATCCCCATCATACTTTCCATCAATTCAGCAATATCTTTTCCTGCTAGCCGAAAATAACGATGCTTGCCTTGAGCTACTACTGTGATTAGCTGGCAATCTAATAATTTAGATAAATGACTGCTCGCCGTTGAAGCTGATATATTCGCCACAGAACTTAGCTCAGTGGCCGTCCAAGCTCGCCCATCCATCAAAGCACTGAGTATTTTAACTCGTGAAATGTCAGACATAGCCGCCCCTATCGCGGCTATTGAGGACTCAAAGGTAACCTCTTTTCGTATTAAATTAGCCATCGCAAGTTCACTTTATTGCCCAAGGGAGCGTAACAGATGCAGCCATACTATCATTGTCCGTTATTAATATCAGTTGGTTAGCATGGTCACTGTATTGCACTAAAATATTAATGTTATTCTCCGCCAATACTCGTGCTATTTCGCCAAGTTCCCCCGGTTTTTCCTGTTTTAACTTACGAATTAATGGTGTCCGGATCGCAAGTACTAACAGTCCAGCTTGCTCTAGCGCTATTTTAGCTTCCTTTCCTTGTTCAACAAGAAAATGAGCATGGCATTCATCACCAACCGTAAATATCCCTCCCCCTTCCAATCCAATACCTTTATTACCTAATGTTTTTCCTAGTAATGCTAATTGTCCTATTTGATTATCTAAAACAACGTGAACATCAAACATTATCCTTGTCCTTTTTAAATGAATATTCGCGAGTAATATGAGCAATACTAATTTTGTAAAAATCAAATATTGACTCTCGCCCTTCTTGTTGAGCTTTCGCATGTAAAACATGATTTTTCCATTGCAGAACTGCGTATTCGTTTTCCCACCAAGATAGCGATAACATTTTTCCTTCTGTAGCTAGACTTTGAAAACGTTCAATTGAAATAAAACCAGCTACATGACTTAATAGTGGTCTTAACTCCTCAGCTAAAGTCAAATAGCGAGTTTGTTGGTCGGGTTGTATTTGCACCTCAAATATTACAGCAATCATATTTTTCTCCGTTATTAATCAACAAACAGAGTAATCCACCCGAAAATTAACACTTCGATAAGCAACGAAATATAGAAAGGTCATGCTGCTGTTTTATGTTGTATATCACACTTCTTTAAATTGCTCGGCCTGCGCTTATCATGTTCTCCTTCTCTTATAATTTTGTTTATTATTTATACTTTTTTATTTTTTGCTATCACCGAAAATAGTGCGGATCCCGCATGGTATTTAGGTTTACCCATCATTAAATACCATTGTTGTTATTTTAATCTTTTTAATATTTCATGATTAAGATCACACTAAAATTATGACCCTATTAACTAAAAGTTATGGATACCCTAATAAAACTCATTGTTAAAGATTAGTTAACCAAAGTAACTTCATTTTTCACTATTGTTAAATTGTTATAGTGAAAATTCTGGTAAACTAATAGAGGTAAAAAAATGATCCTAGATGCCAGTTATACATTATTAGTCGCATGTATCGCGCTACTCATAGGAATGTTTGTCGTAAAATTTACCCCGTTCCTACAAAAAAACCACATACCAGAAGCCGTCGTTGGTGGCTTTATTGTTGCAATTGTTCTGTTAATTATTGATAAAACATCAGGTTATTCGTTTACTTTTGATGCTTCATTGCAAAGTTTATTAATGCTCACATTCTTTTCCTCTATCGGGCTAAGTTCTGACTTTTCTCGACTGATTAAAGGAGGAAAGCCGTTAGTTCTATTAACTATTGCAGTAACGATCCTAATCGCCATTCAAAATACTGTCGGCATGAGTATGGCTGTCATGATGAATGAAAGTCCATTTATTGGCTTAATTGCAGGTTCAATTACTCTAACAGGTGGTCATGGTAATGCCGGAGCATGGGGCCCTATTCTCGCTGATAAATATGGTGTAACAGGCGCCGTTGAATTAGCGATGGCTTGTGCAACACTTGGATTAGTGTTGGGTGGTTTAGTTGGCGGCCCTGTTGCCCGTCATCTTTTGAAAAAGGTCTCTATTCCTAAAACAACCGAGCAAGAGCGCGACACTATCGTTGAAGCTTTTGAGCAACCAAGCGTCAAAAGAAAAATCAATGCAAATAACGTTATTGAAACCATTTCAATGCTGATTATCTGTATTGTTGTTGGTGGCTATATCAGTGCATTGTTTAAAGATACTTTTCTGCAACTGCCTACTTTTGTCTGGTGTTTATTTGTCGGTATTATTATCCGTAATACACTGACTCATGTATTTAAACACGAAGTGTTTGAGCCGACCGTCGATGTATTAGGTAGCGTTGCTTTATCGCTTTTCTTGGCAATGGCGTTAATGTCATTAAAATTTGGTCAATTGGCAAGCATGGCAGGGCCAGTATTAATTATCATTGCTGTACAAACTGTTGTCATGGTGCTATTTGCCTGCTTTGTCACCTTCAAAATGATGGGCAAAGATTATGATGCTGTCGTGATCAGCGCGGGTCACTGTGGCTTTGGTATGGGAGCAACACCAACAGCAATTGCGAATATGCAAACAGTCACAAAAGCATTTGGACCATCACATAAAGCTTTCCTTGTCGTTCCTATGGTCGGTGCCTTTATTGTTGATATTTCAAACAGTATCTTAATTAAAATATTTATTGAAATTGGTACATACTTTACCTAATAGCTACACACTACTCGGCGTACTTCTCCTAACAATTTATTATAGGGCAGTATGCCGAGCCGCTTTCTTACCCCGTATATTCCCCTAGTCAATCTATTTAGCTTGCACGTTTACGAATTAATTCTCGTGACAACTAAACCAAAATTTGAATTATGACGAGTATATCTGATTATTTATACTTTATTCGTTAGAATAGTCCGTAGAAATAAATAATCAGTAGGCTACATGGAATGAAATTAAGACATCTCGATATCTTTTATGCTGTAATGACTTGTGGTTCCTTAACGCGTGCGGCTGAAGTTTTACATATTTCTCAACCCGCGGCGAGTAAAGCACTCAAACATGCTGAGCACTGAGAGATCCCCTCATAATTTCCCCAAAACGTAACCATGTGTGAATAGATTTTG
>NZ_JAWXQV010000014.1:0-6577 GCF_033843325.1 Klebsiella sp. JN_Kp126
CCGGCTTGATCAGTATCTTGAGCTTTCCGTGATCGGCCTCGATCACGTTATTGAGATACTTCACCTGCCGGTGGGCCGTCTCCCGGTCCAGCTTTCCTTCGCGCTTCAATTCGGTGATCGCTGCACCATAGCTCGGCGCTTTGTCGGTATTGAGCGTGGCAGGCTTTTCCCAGTGCTTCAGGCCTCGCAGGGCCTTGCCCAGGAACCGCTTCGCTGCCTTGGCGCTGCGGGTCGGCGACAGGTAGAAATCGATCGTGTCGCCCCGCTTGTCGACTGCCCGGTACAGGTAGGTCCACTTGCCCCGCACCTTGACGTAGGTTTCATCCAGGCGCCAGCTCGGATCAAAGCCACGCCGCCAGAACCAGCGCAGCCGCTTCTCCATCTCCGGGGCGTAGCACTGGACCCAGCGATAGATCGTCGTATGGTCGACCGAAATGCCGCGTTCCGCCAGCATTTCCTCAAGGTCGCGATAGCTGATCGGATAGCGACAATACCAGCGCACCGCCCACAGGATCACATCACCCTGGAAATGGCGCCACTTGAAATCCGTCATCGTTCCGTCCGTCCAATCTCCGCCAAGCATGCTCAAGCTTCACGATTTTTGCAACAGAGCCCACACGAGTATTGAGCATAGTCGAGATTGGTGCAGATCACTTCTGATATTGAACTGTCAGGAGCTGGCTGCACAACAGCCATTACGCCCAATCAACTGGTGCAGTCGTCTTCTGAAAATGACATTTGGTATCTCTCATAAACGGATGTTTTTGAGAGAACTATCTTCGGCCTTCACACGCACGAAAGGCGGCGAAGCTCCGCCGTTAATCCGTCCGCCGGAGATCTCGCCCAGGCAGGCTGAAGGCCGAGCAAGCCTGACAGGCCCGAAAAGCCCGGCACGGGCGTCGGCGGCGATGACGGCGGCGGCATTATCCAGGGTTGATGATGGAAGTGGAGGATATCGACAACCTCTCGCGCAACCAAGACATCGCGGTCGGACTGCAAGTGATCTTGAAGCCACGGGCCCGTCCCACCCCGACATGGACCTCGATGCCCGAACGGACGTTAGATTTCGAGTTCTAGGCGTTCTGCGATGAAGGTTGGATCCCAGCCGGGATTGAAAGTGTCGACGTGGGTGAATCCGAGCCGCTCGTATAGGCCACGCAGGTTCGGGTGGCAGTCGAGCCGCAGCTTGGCGCACCCCTGCGTTCGCGCGGCATGGCGGCAAGCCTCGATCAGCGCGGAGCTGACACCCCGGCCCGCATGTGTCCGTCGCACCGCGAGCTTGTGCAGATATGCGGCCTCCCCCTTGAGGGCGTCGGGCCAGAACTCGGGATCCTCGGCCGACAAGGTGCAACAGCCGACGATGCCGTCGCTGCAACTCGCGACTAGGAGCTCGGATCTCAGGACGAAGGTCTCCGCGAATGTCCGGTCGATCCGCGCGACGTCCCAGGCGGGCGTTCCCTTGGCGGACATCCACGCCGCAGCGTCGTGCATCAGCCGCACAACCTCGTCGATATCACCCGAGCAGGCGACCCGAACGTTCGGAGGCTCCTCGCTGTCCATTCGCTCCCCTGGCGCGGTATGAACCGCCGCCTCATAGTGCAGTTTGATCCTGACGAGCCCAGCATGTCTGCGCCCACCTTCGCGGAACCTGACCAGGGTCCGCTAGCGGGCGGCCGGAAGGTGAATGCTAGGCATGATCTAACCCTCGGTCTCTGGCGTCGCGACTGCGAAATTTCGCGAGGGTTTCCGAGAAGGTGATTGCGCTTCGCAGATCTCCAGGCGCGTGGGTGCGGACGTAGTCAGCGCCATTGCCGATCGCGTGAAGTTCCGCCGCAAGGCTCGCTGGACCCAGATCCTTTACAGGAAGGCCAACGGTGGCGCCCAAGAAGGATTTCCGCGACACCGAGACCAATAGCGGAAGCCCCAACGCCGACTTCAGCTTTTGAAGGTTCGACAGCACGTGCAGCGATGTTTCCGGTGCGGGGCTCAAGAAAAATCCCATCCCCGGATCGAGGATGAGCCGGTCGGCAGCGACCCCGCTCCGTCGCAAGGCGGAAACCCGCGCCTCGAAGAACCGCACAATCTCGTCGAGCGCGTCTTCGGGTCGAAGGTGACCGGTGCGGGTGGCGATGCCATCCCGCTGCGCTGAGTGCATAACCACCAGCCTGCAGTCCGCCTCAGCAATATCGGGATAGAGCGCAGGGTCAGGAAATCCTTGGATATCGTTCAGGTAGCCCACGCCGCGCTTGAGCGCATAGCGCTGGGTTTCCGGTTGGAAGCTGTCGATTGAAACACGGTGCATCTGATCGGACAGGGCGTCTAAGAGCGGCGCAATACGTCTGATCTCATCGGCCGGCGATACAGGCCTCGCGTCCGGATGGCTGGCGGCCGGTCCGACATCCACGACGTCTGATCCGACTCGCAGCATTTCGATCGCCGCGGTGACAGCGCCGGCGGGGTCTAGCCGCCGGCTCTCATCGAAGAAGGAGTCCTCGGTGAGATTCAGAATGCCGAACACCGTCACCATGGCGTCGGCCTCCGCAGCGACTTCCACGATGGGGATCGGGCGAGCAAAAAGGCAGCAATTATGAGCCCCATACCTACAAAGCCCCACGCATCAAGCTTTTGCCCATGAAGCAACCAGGCAATGGCTGTAATTATGACGACGCCGAGTCCCGACCAGACTGCATAAGCAACACCGACAGGGATGGATTTCAGAACCAGAGAAAGAAAATAAAATGCGATGCCATAACCGATTATGACAACGGCGGAAGGGGCAAGCTTAGTAAAGCCCTCGCTAGATTTTAATGCGGATGTTGCGATTACTTCGCCAACTATTGCGATAACAAGAAAAAGCCAGCCTTTCATGATATATCTCCCAATTTGTGTAGGGCTTATTATGCACGCTTAAAAATAATAAAAGCAGACTTGACCTGATAGTTTGGCTGTGAGCAATTATGTGCTTAGTGCATCTAACGTTGGACGTAACGGGCGCCGAGGCGCAGCCGAGGGAACCCAAATGCGCAGCATTTGGGTGTCCCGTTGACGGACTTGTTAGCCGTTACGACGCGCATAGACGGAGTGCGTGTACGTGATTGTGCCTTGAATGGTTTCGGATGAGACAACCTCGAATTCTGCTGCGTTAAGCACTGGGAAGAAGGCGTCACCCTCAAAGGTTTGATGTACCTCAGATAGAAAGACGCCGTTGGCATGCGGTAGCGCCAGCGCATATACCTCGGCTCCGCCGGCTACGTAGAGTTCTTTGCCGTGTTCGGCTGCGATGGCGATAGCCTGTGACAGCGTTGAAACAACTGCACAACCAGGAGCGCTATAACGAGCTTGGCGCGAGAGCACCACTGTGTGGCGGTTTGGTAAGGGCTTGCCTATGGACTCAAATGTCTTGCGGCCCATAACGACCACTTTGCTCTCGGTGAGCCTGCGAAAAATCTTCTGCTCACCTGGGATTTTCCAGGGGATATCGGGACCATTGCCAATAACCCGATTGGCACCCATGGCAGCGACCAGATAAATGCGGACCGATTCCGGGTTCATACGGCTAACTTTGTTTTAGGGCGACTGCCCTGCTGCGTAACATCGTTGCTGCTCCATAACATCAAACATCGACCCACGGCGTAACGCGCTTGCTGCTTGGATGCCCGAGGCATAGACTGTACAAAAAAACAGTCATAACAAGCCATGAAAACCGCCACTGCGCCGTTACCACCGCTGCGTTCGGTCAAGGTTCTGGACCAGTTGCGTGAGCGCATACGCTACTTGCATTACAGTTTACGAACCGAACAGGCTTATGTCAACTGGGTTCGTGCCTTCATCCGTTTCCACGGTGTGCGTCACCCGGCAACCTTGGGCAGCAGCGAAGTCGAGGCATTTCTGTCCTGGCTGGCGAACGAGCGCAAGGTTTCGGTCTCCACGCATCGTCAGGCATTGGCGGCCTTGCTGTTCTTCTACGGCAAGGTGCTGTGCACGGATCTGCCCTGGCTTCAGGAGATCGGAAGACCTCGGCCGTCGCGGCGCTTGCCGGTGGTGCTGACCCCGGATGAAGTGGTTCGCATCCTCGGTTTTCTGGAAGGCGAGCATCGTTTGTTCGCCCAGCTTCTGTATGGAACGGGCATGCGGATCAGTGAGGGTTTGCAACTGCGGGTCAAGGATCTGGATTTCGATCACGGCACGATCATCGTGCGGGAGGGCAAGGGCTCCAAGGATCGGGCCTTGATGTTACCCGAGAGCTTGGCACCCAGCCTGCGCGAGCAGCTGTCGCGTGCACGGGCATGGTGGCTGAAGGACCAGGCCGAGGGCCGCAGCGGCGTTGCGCTTCCCGACGCCCTTGAGCGGAAGTATCCGCGCGCCGGGCATTCCTGGCCGTGGTTCTGGGTTTTTGCGCAGCACACGCATTCGACCGATCCACGGAGCGGTGTCGTGCGTCGCCATCACATGTATGACCAGACCTTTCAGCGCGCCTTCAAACGTGCCGTAGAACAAGCAGGCATCACGAAGCCCGCCACACCGCACACCCTCCGCCACTCGTTCGCGACGGCCTTGCTCCGCAGCGGTTACGACATTCGAACCGTGCAGGATCTGCTCGGGGTCGTTTGCGGGAGAGGGCGAAATCCTACGCTAAGGCTTTGGCCAACGATATTCTCCGGTAAGATTGATGTGTTCCCAGGGGATAGGAGAAGTCGCTTGATATCTAGTATGACGTCTGTCGCACCTGCTTGATCGCGGCCGCGATAGCTAGATCGCGTTGCTCCTCTTCTCCATCCGCGTTCCAAGCTGCGGAAAGGCACCCATAAGCGTACGCCTGGTCGAGCAGGCGACGCGGATCGACGTCCAGCGCACGAGAGAATGCGTCCGCCATCTGTGCAATGCGTCTAGGATCGAGACAAAGGTCGTCTCTGTCAGCCGGATCGTAGAACATATTGGCGGCGCCAAAGCCCACTTCACCGACCAGACCGACGGGATCTATCACCAGCCAGCCGCGACTGGAGAACATGATGTTTTCATGATGCAGATCGCCATGTAGCCCACGCAGTTCCGAGGCATTGCTCATCATTTGATCGGCTATAATCGCCGCGTGGACGTAGTCAGTTTGACAACCTGCGTTTTGATCATCGCGCGCCCGCTGAAACAAAGCTGCAAAGCGATCCCGGATCGGGAGAAGGGCAGAAGGCAGGGGTTCCTCAGATGCGGCATACAGCTTCGCCATTAGTTCCGCTGCAATTTCGGTCGCCTGGTAGTCGCCGTGCTCGGCAACGATGTGAGAGAGCATTCGCTCCCCGGCATATTCGAGCAACATCAGATTGTTCTCACGACCGAGCAACCGGACTGCTCCCCTCCCATTGCGCCATACCAGATAGTCGGCCCCGCGCAGTTCATCAGCAATGTCTTCTATAGGTTTCAATCCCTTGACGATTGCAGGAGTCCCGTCTGGCAATGAAACTTTCCAAACGAGGCTGGAAAAGGTGTCCGCAATGAGAACAGGTTGCGAAACGTGCCAATGAGCAGGAAAAACAGGCGGCATGAACATCAACCCCAAGTCAGAGGGTCCAATCGCAGATAGAAGGCAAGGCGTTCGCGGTCGGGGGCTTCGATCCCCAATACATTGAATAGGACAGCGAAGGCGCGCTCTGCTTCATCTGGCGCTGCCCAGTTCTCTTCGGCGTTAGCAATCATGAGTGCCAAATCGGCATAGCGATCTGCTGTTCCGAGCCGCCCAAGGTCGATCAGACCCGTGCATTGAAGAGTTTTAGGGTCCACCATGAAGTTCGGCATGCAGGGATCACCATGGCAAACAACCATATCGGTGCGCTCTTGGTCGAGCCGCACCGGTAGCTCTCGTTCGACACGAGCCAAAAGATCGAGCTGCGGCGTACTCTTGTCCTCGTCCGGTAAGAAGTCGGGATTGACGGCATTGCGGGACACCACATCAACGGCGCGTCCGAACATTCGCGACAGCCTGCGCTCAAACGGACATTGATCAACCGATAGGCTGTGAACAGCGCCAAGTTGCTGCCCCATTGACGGCCACGCTTTGAGCAAATCCGCTCCAGACAGATCAGCCGCCGGTACTCCCGGAATTGCCGTTATCACCAAGCATGCACCCTCCTGTTCCTCCTGCCAGTTGATCACCTCGGGGCAAGCCACACCTCGACCTTTGAGCCAAATGAGGCGGTCACGCTCTCCAGCGAGCTCACCGCGGCGGGAAGCAGGTGCGATTTTCGCGAAGGCATGCCCGTCACCACGTCGAAAAACAAAATCACCAGATTCTCCGCCTCTGACAGGCAACCAGTCAGAATGCGATTCACCAAAAAAAATATTAGTTCGATTCAATGGAGGTTCCTTCAGTTTTCTGATGAAGCGCGGAGGTGGCTCAACCTGCGAAAAGAAACGAGTTGCTACGTAAGTCCGAGAACATGCTTTCCATGGTCTTGCACCGGTTGTGTTCCGGTCTATCTCTCATTTTAAGCGGCTTTTTTCTCAAATGCCACCGGCGATTTCCAGCCGAGTGCTGATGAATCCCCTAATGATTTTTATCAAAATCATTAAGTTAAGGTAGATACAC
>NZ_JAWXQV010000015.1:0-5465 GCF_033843325.1 Klebsiella sp. JN_Kp126
AATGAGATAAACGCGGCCATAACAGCGGAGTGACACCGGTAAACCGAAAGGCAGGAACAGGAGAGCGCACGAGGGAGCCACCAGGGGGAAACGCCTGGTATCTTTATAGTCCTGTCGGGTTTCGCCACCACTGATTTGAGCGTCAGATTTCGTGATGCTTGTCAGGGGGGCGGAGCCTATGGAAAAACGGCTTTGTCGTGGCCTTCTCGCTTCCCTGTTAAGCTTCTTCCTGGCATCCTCCAGGAAATTTCCGCCCCGTTCGTAAGCCATTTCCGCTCGCCGCAGCCGAACGACCGAGCGCAGCGAGTCAGTGAGCGAGGAAGCGGAATATATCCTGTATCACATATTCTGCTGACGCACCGGTGCCGCCTTTTTTCTCCTGCCACATGAAGCACTTCACTGACACCCTCATCCGTGCCAACATAGTAAGCCAGTATACACTCCGCTAGCGCTACGTGACTGGTTCAGGGCTGCGCCCCGAAACCCGCCAAAAGCCTGACGCGCCTGCGGCTTGTCCAACCCCGCGCCGACCGGGAAAGGCTTTCCCGCCCGTCCCGGCGTTATCAGGAGGCCGGTTTGTCAGAGAAACGGAGCAAGATGCTCACCATGTGGGTGACGGAGGACGAGCACCGGCGGCTGCTCGAGCGCTGTGACGGCAGGCAGCTGGCGGCGTGGATGCGGCAGATCTGCCTGGACGAAAAGCCGGCACGTTCCGGAAAGCTCCCCTCACTCTCGCCGGCGCTGCTGCGCCAGCTTGCCGGCATGGGCAATAACCTGAACCAGATAGCCCGCCGTGTTAACGCCGGCGGCGGCACCGGCCATGACAGGGTACAGATTGTGGCGGCGCTGATGACCATCGATGCCGGCCTTGAGCGGCTGCGGCACGCCGTTCTTGAGAAAGGAACGGACGATGATCGTTAAATTTCATCCGCGCGGCCGCGGCGGTGGCGCCGGGCCGGTGGACTATCTGCTGGGTAAAGACCGGCAGCGTGAAGGCGCCACCGTCCTGCAGGGGAAGCCGGAAGAAGTCCGGGAGCTGATTGACGCGTCGCCTTACGTTAAGAAATACACCTCCGGCGTTCTGTCGTTTGCGGAGGCCGATCTGCCTCCCGGCCAGCGGGAAAAACTGATGGCCAGCTTCGAGCGGGTTCTGATGCCCGGACTCGATAAAGATCAGTACAGCATTCTGTGGGTGGAGCACGCGGACAAGGGGCGTCTGGAGCTGAACTTTCTGATCCCCAATACCGAGCTGCTGACCGGCAGGCGGCTCCAGCCTTACTACGACCGCGCCGACCGGCCGCGCATCGATGCCTGGCAGACTATCGTGAACGGCAGACTGGGGCTGCACGACCCGAACGCGCCGGAAAACCGCCGGGCGCTGGTCACGCCGTCCGGGCTGCCGAAAACGAAGCAGGAGGCCGCAGAAGCCATTACCCGGGGACTGCTGACCCTTGCTTCGTCCGGGGAGCTGAAAAGCCGTCAGGATGTCACTGACACTCTTGAAGGTGCAGGTTTTGAGGTGGTGCGCACCACGAAAAGCAGTATCAGCATTGCCGACCCGGACGGGGGGCGAAACATCCGACTGAAGGGAGCCATCTATGAGCAGTCTTTTAACGCTGGCGAAGGACTTAGAGCAGCAATCGAAAGCGCAGCAGCAGAGTACCGGCGAGATGCTGAAAGCCGCATTCAGCGAGCACGAGCAGTCTGTCAGAGCGGAACTGAGCGCAAGCGCGAGGAGAATCAGCGACGCCATCCTCGCCCACGAGCAGAGTATGAGCGAGGCGATGGAGAAAAACCGGCGGAGCGTACTGCGGACTGCCGGGCGGACATGGCTCACCATCCTGATGGTGTCAGCGCTGCTGATCGGCACGAGCGGGAGCATTCTGTGGTGGCAGGGGCAGCAGATAACCGACAATTACACGCATCTTCGTCAGCAGGAAGATACCCTGGCGAAAATGACCGCCCGGACGTGGGGAGTGCGCTATCAGGAGAGCAGCGACGGCCGGAGGTTTCTTATCCTGCCGCCGGGGATACAAACCGAAGCCATCCCTTACGACGGGACGACATGGATCCGCCTGAAACAGGAGTAGCTGAAAATGACAGAGCTGGAAAAGCAGTTGCTGAGCGCATTAGAGCAGCTACAGCAGGACTACTCGCAAAGGCTGGACGAATGGGAGAGCGCCTTCGCGGAATGGCGGAGCATGTGTGGGCTTATGCAACGGGAGAACGCGGTGCTGAACGAGCGCGTGTCGGACTTGAGCACGCAGGTGCTGAGTTTAAGCGAGCAGCTGCGCCGCTTGTCCGGGAACTGAATGCCATCGAGCTCCGGCAGAGGGAGAATGAGTATCAGAAAACACTGGAGCTGGAGCGCCAGCCGCAGAAAACCTACCGCGGGCCGACACTTTAAACCATCCAGGCAGCTGACAACCCGCACGAAGAGGGGCTCTTATTTCTCCCGCTAAATAGGTTCGTGATCAAAAAGGTCACGACTTATTCAGGAGCGGGAAATGAAGCTGTTAAATCTTATTGAATCATTGCTTAACTGCCTGTATCTGGCGGCGGAGCTGTGGGACTGGCTGGAGAAGCATTTGTCGGTTTTTAAGGCATTGGCGCGGATTTTAGTGTGACTTTAACATCCATGCATCTGGCTGCATGACTATGCACTAGTGTAATATCCAGCGGCTGCGTTTCTGGTGTTTTTTCGTCATGTCTGTCGCCACTTTCCTGAGTCTGGCACCGGAAACGCAGCCAACCCCGTCTCAGCGGTGCGGGCAACGGATGTTATGGTAAATAAGAGCGACCGTCCCGGTCGCTCTTGAAAGAGAATTCGGCCTTAGGTCAGTTTTCGCAGATACAATCATGTGGACTGCGGAGACATTCTTCGCACTCCTCACATATGCACTCATCCAGTTTTTCACCGCACTCGTCGCAACGTGAGCAGCTACAGTGCTCATCTAAATTTCCACAATCGCTGCAGCGCTCACAGACGCAGTCTGCCAGCTTCTCGTTGCAGTCATCGCAGAAGCCACAGGTACAGGCGCTGGCAGGGAGGGCACAAACATCGCAAATCTTATCCATTGGATCCATTTTATCTCACTTTTATTTTATCAGTGGCTGTGTGCGGGCGATTTCCCCAGCGCGATAGATGTGGATTTAAGTGCCATTTTTCAATGATTAAGGCAGCTAAAAAAGTGGTTTTTTAGGGCTTTTCAACGTGACCAGCACTGACGGGGATAAATACAGGTAAGCAATAATGCTCAGTCATGAAAAGGAGAATCCGATGGAGCAACATACCCCTGAATACTTACGACGTACCTTAGCTCATAACCGTGCCCTAATGGACGATATCATTAGCAGTGGCATGTCCAGGTACTACAACACGGAGATTGTGGATGCCGCATGTGAGGCGATAGAAGCTGAATTGCGACGACGAGGAATTTTGTAAGAGACAAAGCCCGCTTATGCGGGCTTTGTCGTTACTGGCGCTTCTGTTACTCAGTGTTGTCTGGGGTTCGGTAGATCTGTAGCCAGTACCTGCCAGGTGCGCTCGTTGGTGGTGCGAACTCATTATCGCGAATGGTGCAGTATCGTCCATATTTGCGGGTAACAGTATGAGTGTTTGTGTTGATGTCACATTCTTGGAATGAGCCACCATCACGACCTATTTTGCCATGTGGTCCTACATAAATTGCCATTTTGTTCTCCTTTTTAGAGCCTTGTATGGGCATCTTATTGGTGTTCAAACAACAATCATTTCAAGATCTAAGAACTGAACTAAAAATCAAACTAAAGGTAGGTATGCGGGGGTTTTACGGCAAAAAGCCCGCACGAGCGGGCTTTTACTTATGGAAACATCGGATGAAGGTGTTCTAGCGTCTCGGATAAAGTTTTACGACTTTTCGAGAGGCTGTACTGAGCCTGCATATTAACCCACGACTCTGCAGAGCGGCCTATAACTTTAGATAGTCGAAGAGCCATCTCATAACTAAGATCAGTTTTTCCATTGAGCAATCTACTTAATGCAGATTGTGATACTTCAAGCTTATCAGCTAACTCTGCGGCAGGTATTTCGAACGGTTCCATGAACATTTCCCTGATGAATTCACCGGGGTGTACAGGATCGTAAAGATTTATCATGCCTTCCTCTATTGGTTTTGTATTTGATTACACAAAACATTTTGTTTCTTTCGCGTTGCGCATTGCACAATACGCAAGTGTCTGTTATTGACAAAAAAAGCAGTAAGCTTTAGGATGCTCGGTGGAGCAGAAAGCTACCGCTGATATGGTGTCTTTACCGACTTTTTCAAGGCGCCATATTGTACGGTTAGCGCTCTTGGAAGTCAAACGAGGTAATCGACCTCAGAGACAAAGTTACGTCAATTATTTTAATAATGCAAGGGGTTCAAATGGACGCTGTCAAATTGTTTTCTGTTTATAGAGATAGATATCGACGAAAATTTTATGGAGATGATTGATGATAAAAAACATAAAGCATAAAGGGCTTCGGAGTTTTGCTGAAAACGGTAACACCGCCGGAATTCAGCCTCACTTAGCGAAAAAACTTCGCATGATATTGACTACGCTAAGCACCGCAACATGTCTTCAAGATATTGTGGATGTAAGGGCGCTGGGGTGTCACCCCCTAAAAGGTGAACGTAAAGGTGAGTTTTCCGTAGAGGTTAACGGAAACTGGAGGGTGGTTTTCAAGGTGGAAGAACCAAACGTCTTAGACGTTGATCTTGAAGATTACCATTAGTAATCAATAAGTAAGTTACTAATCCATCCTAGTGGCAATATGGATGGATTAGGGACTTTATTCAAAAATAAGTACCTCTGGAGGATTTATGAGAGCCTTTATGATTTTGTTGTTCCCTTTGCTTTGTGTAGTCATTGCTGGGGTTCTTGCTGTTCGTGGCCTAGATGGGTGGGGATGGTTCCTGTTTGCAGCTGTTTTGTGTACTGGTGTTGATACGGTGCAGAAACATGTCTCTAACAAGAATAATTCTGTAAGCGATTGAGGCTTTCAGGGTTCTTCCTTGACTGATTAAATCGACAAAGCGTATCTTATGTTCGAAACGAAAAAACCGCCTGGGGAGGCGGTTTTTTCGAGGGTTCAGTAAGTTGGGGAACTTCTGAACCGTGGTAACAGGGTGTACAAGACCGCTGAAACCAAATTCTGTCCTTCCAGTTTAGCCTCAGTATGGCTCTGACTTCAAGAACTCTGCATCAGTAATCTCTTGTACACCCTCTTACCAATGGCCGCAGCCAGTGGCGTTTTGTTGTGTCTTTCCGGGTTGGACTCAAGTCGATAGTTACCGGATAAGACGCTGCGGTCGGACTGAACGGGGGGTTCGTGCATACAGTCCAGCTTGGAGCGAACTGCCTTCCCGGAACTGAGTGTCAGGCGTGGAATGAGATAAACGCGGCCATAACAGCGGAGTGACACCGGTAAACCGAAAGGCAGG
>NZ_JAWXQV010000016.1:0-5148 GCF_033843325.1 Klebsiella sp. JN_Kp126
TGGCGGGCATCCACCGTATCAGTTTTGCTGCGTATTCCCTGACTCTGGACGAACGCTTTGCTGAGCATCGGATTGATAACAGAGACCTGATACCCTGCGTCAGAGAGATGAGCGGCGACATCTTCCATATACGTCCCGGTCGCTTCCATGCAGATATGGGCATGGATGACCTGATGTCCCTGCAACCAGCTGACGAGCTCGTCATGACCTCCGGGGGTGTTGGCAAATTTCTTGCTGCGGTGACGGCCATCAGGCCGCAACATATCGACATCGAGTTTAGCTTTGGCAACATCAATGCCAATAAAGTGAATTTCGTTTTCCATGGTGTAACCATCCTTGCAAATACGGGGTACCGGGTGAACCGGTCCATGATACTGTTCGGTTTATCACTTGTGGATAACGGTGGTCTGGTGCGGGGATCTACCAAACAGACTAAAAGTCTGAGCCCGGACACGGCATCCGGACCACCACCAGAGGGAACTGGCCGGTTCTCTCTGGATTTTTTAATAATACAAGCCCGGACAAGGCGCGTTAAGCGCCGCCTCCGGGAAGCCACGTGCAATACCGCTTCCGATGTTCTCCACGGCGCGCGGCTGGGCTACAAGCATTACCCCGCCCGGTAATAGGGTTTATCCCCGAGAATCGTCGCCCGGTGCATAATGCGCCGCTGCGGCAGGTAATCGGCGTTGGCGTAGTGCTGGGTGACGCGGTTATCCCAAATCGCCACGTCGTTCGGCTGCCAGCGCCAGCGCACCTGGAAGTCCGGTTTAGTAACGTGAGCAAACAGGAAGCCGAGCAGCGCCTCGCTCTCTTTCTCCGTGACGTCAACGATGCGGGTGGTAAAGCCCTCATTGACAAACAGCGCCTGCTTCCCGGTCACCGGATGGGTGCGCACCACCGGATGCAGCAGCGGCGGATTTTTCGCGACCGCCTCCAGCCAGCGCTGATGCTCCTCTTCGCTTTTACGGTATTTGTACTCCTGAAACGATTTGCGAAAATCATGCTCCGCGCGCAGGCCGCTTAACAGCTGGCGCAAAGGCGCGGAGAGCGCCTCATAGGCCGCAATGCCGCTGGTCCACAGGGTATCGCCGCCGGTTGACGGCAGCTCTTTTGCCGCGAGGATCGCCCCGGCGGGCGGCGTCTCAATAAAGGTGACATCGGTGTGCCAGTTATCATTATCCGGCGGATTATCGTCATGGGTATCAAGCACGATAATCTCATCCACGCCGGGCGCGTGCGGATAGACCGGATGAATATGCAGGTCGCCAAAGCGCAGGGCGAGATCCCGCTGCTGCTCGGGAGTGATGTTTTGCTCGCGCAGGAACACCACCTGGTGACGCAGCACCGCGTGATACAGCTGCTCAAACTGGTTGTCGCTCAGCGGGCGGGTGATGTCGACCCCGGATACCTGCGCGCCAATATACGGCCCCAGCGGGGTAATGCTTAAACGTTCGCTCATTGTACTTCTCCATGCCAGGGCGTCAGGCGACGCTGCAGCGCGCGCAGCCCCAGTTCCAGTAAAAAGGCGATGATGGCAATCACCGCGATCCCGGCCAGCACCACGTCGGTGGCGAGGAACTCACCGGCGGACTGCACCATAAAACCTAACCCGCGGGTGGCGGCAATCAGCTCCGCGGCCACCAGCGTCGACCAGCCCACGCCGAGCCCAATGCGCAGGCCGGTGAGGATCTCCGGCAGCGCGCCGGGCAGGATCACCAGCCACAGCACCTGCGCCCGGCTGGCCCCTAAAGATTGCGCGGCGCGAATGCGCACCTGCTGGGCGCTCTTAACCCCCGCCAGCGCCGACATCGCCACCGGCGCGAATATCGCCAGGTAGATCAGCAGGATCTTCGAGGTCTCGCCGATGCCGAACCAGATCACCATCAGCGGTAAATAGGCCAGCGGCGGCACCGGGCGATAAAGCTCGATCAGCGGGTCGAGGATCCCGCGTACCGTGGGGCTCAGCCCCATGGCGATCCCCACCGGCACGCCGAGCAGTACCGCCGCCAGCAGCGCGATAACGATACGCGTCAGGCTCGCCGCCAGGTGCTGCCAGAGGGTGGCGTCCATAAAACCCTGCGGACCGGCAATAGTGATAAGTTTCTGCAATACCTGTCCCGGGGGCGGCAGAAACAGCGGACTAATCAGCTGCAGGGCGGCAACGGCCCACCAGATAGCCAGCAGTACCGCCAGGGTCGCCACGCTCAGGCTGAGCTGACGCGAGAGCGGCCAGCGCCACTTCAGCCCCCGCTGACGCGGTTTGTCATTGATGACCACGCTCATGAGAAAGCCTCCCGTTGTTCAAATACCCGGCTGAGGACGTATTCGCGCTGTTCGATAAACCGCGGGTCCGATTTAATGCTGCGGCAGGATTCACCGGCGACGAAGCGGCGGCCAAAATCGAGCGGCAGCCGTTCGAGCACGCGGCCCGGCCCCGGCGAGAGCAGTACCAGTTCGGTGGCCATAAACACCGCCTCTTCGATATCGTGGGTAATCAGCAGCACCTTCTTACCGGTCTCGTGCCACAGGCTGAGCAACAGGGTTTGCATCTGCTCACGGGTAAAGGCATCCAGCGCGCCAAACGGCTCGTCGAGCAGCAGCAGCTGCGGGTTGGCCGCCAGCGCGCGGGCAATGCCTACCCGCTGACGCTGGCCGCCGGAGAGCTGCCAGATAAAGCGCTTTTCCGCCCCTTCGAGGCCCACTTTTTTCAGCATCTGCGCGGCGGTTGCCCGGCGCTGCGTTTTGTCGACCCCGGCCAGCTGCAGCCCGAGCGCAACGTTATCCTGCACGTTGCGCCACGGCAGCAGCCCTTCGTGCTGAAACACCACGCCGCGATCGGCGCCCGGCCCTTCAACCCGCTGGCCTTCAAGGGTGATACTGCCGTGCTGATAAGGCACGAATCCGGCAATCAGGTTCAGCAGCGTGGTTTTACCGCAGCCGGAGGGCCCCAGGACCACCAGCAGTTCGCCGCTGTCCAGCGTCAGGTTGATATCCGCCAGCGCCGGTTTACCGCCGTAATCGGCGGAAAGATGCGAGATTTGCAGCATCATGACCTCCTTTACTTCACAAAACGGTCGGTGACGTACTGGCTGTAGTCGCTACCGGCGGCGGGAACTTTTCCCTGCTCTTTCAGGAACTTAGCGGTGTCGATGATGGCTTTATTCACCGGCCCGTTCAGCTCCTGCGCCTGCTGGGCGGCGGTCAGGTAGGTATTGCCTTTCACCAGCCCCGGGACGTCGGCTTCCGGTACGCCGCTTAAGCGCGCCAGCTTGCTGATGTTCTCCGGCTGCTTCAGCCACTCATCCGGGTTGGCGATATAGGGCTGCTGCGCGTCAATGGCGCTTTTGGCGAAGGCTTTGACGATGTCAGGATGCTTTTCGGCAAAGTCTTTGCGTACCACCCACACGTCCAGCGTCGGCGCGCCCCACTCGCCCACCTGCGACGAGTCGGTGAGAACCGTACCGTCTTTTTCCAGCGCGTTAACCGCCAGCGCCCAGACGTAGGCGCCGTCAATGTCGCCACGCTGCCAGGCGGCAATAATCGCCGGCGGCTGCAGGTTGAGGATCTGCACCTGCCCCGGTTTAATCCCCCAGTGCTTCAGCGCCGACAGCAGGCTGTAGTGGGTGGTGGAGATAAATGGCACGGCGATGCGTTTGCCGATCAGGTCCTGCGGTTTGGTGATGCTCTTCTTCACTACCAGCGCTTCGGAGTTACCGAGCTTTGAGGCCAGCAGAAAGACTTCAATCGGCACCTGCTGGGTGGCGGCGACCGCCAGCGGGCTGGAGCCGAGGTTGCCGATCTGCACGTCGCCGGAAGCCAGCGCCCGCACGATGCTCGCGCCGCTGTCAAACTTGCGCCAGTCGACGGTCGCCCCGCTTGCTTTGGCGAAGGTGTTGTCCGCCTGGGCGACTTTCGCCGGCTCGGCGGAGGTCTGATACGCCACGGTAACGTTGACCGCCTGGGCCTGGAACGCCGCCAGCGCCAGCGCGGCAATGAGTGTGATACGCGATTTTAGTGCCATAGTGTCTGCTTCCCATAGTTGTTATGGGTGCAGTATTTCCGGCGCGATGCGTTTGATGAAGTAATTAAAAATTCTTGCTAAGAACAAAGCGTTTTTAGAAAAAAATCGGCAATGCTTATACACAAAATCATTCATGCTGCATCGAGGCGGCAAGGTTGTTCGTCCCCGGGAGCTGACATAAGTCAGTGACCGGGGCGGGCAAACGAAGCCAACAAAGAGGCAGCTTGAAGGATGAAGTGTATTGCGATTTTGTTACATTCGTTGCATAACTGCGCCTGATTGATTGCCAGCGCAGCGGCGGCAGGCATCATAGAACCATGATGCGCTGAGAGAGAAGAAACATGATTCGAGTGGTGCTGGTCGATGACCATGTGGTGGTGCGTTCAGGCTTTGCGCAGTTACTCAGCCTCGAAGAAGATCTCGAGGTGGTTGGCCAGTTCAGCCGCGCGGCGGAAGCCTGGCCGGCGCTGCTGCGCGACGACGTCGATGTGGCGGTCATGGATATCGCCATGCCGGATGAGAACGGCCTGAGCCTGCTAAAGCGCCTGCGCGCGCAAAAGCCGCAGTTCCGCGCTATTATTCTCAGCATTTACGACACCCCCACCTTCGTGCAGAGCGCGCTCGATGCCGGCGCCAGCGGCTATCTGACCAAACGCTGCGGCCCGGAAGAGTTGGTCCAGGCGGTGCGTTCCGTCGGTATGGGCGGACACTACCTGTGCGCCGATGCGCTGCGGGCGCTGCGCGGCGGAGAGCAACCGGCGCAGGTGCTGGAAGTGCTCACCCCGCGTGAACGCGAAGTCTTTGATTTGCTGGTTAAAGGCGACAGCGTCAAGGAGATCGCCTTTAAGCTCGAGCTCAGCCACAAAACGGTTCACGTCCATCGCGCCAACGTGCTGGGCAAACTACAGTGTCACAGCACCATTGATCTGGTCCATTTCGCCCTCGACCACCAGCTGCTGGCGGGTCATTAATGTCGCGCAGCCTTCGCCACAGCGTCATCTCGCTGTTCATCGTGCTGGCCTGGGGAAGCGGCTGGCTGATGCTGTGGACGCTCGGGTTTTACCTGACCCATAACGGCCAGCAGGCGGCGCTGTTCCTGCCGCACGGCGTCTATCTGGCGCTGCTAA
>NZ_JAWXQV010000017.1:0-4519 GCF_033843325.1 Klebsiella sp. JN_Kp126
ATTATGTTAAATATGGTGGGTTTGCTCTTAAGTTCATGAGTCCCTCTCTTTCAGGAACTTACCGATGAATCAGTCAGTTGCCAAAGTTTAGTTGTGGACTTACGATGACTTCATAACACAAAAATTACGGGGCATCCGCTAAGTTCATGGCATATACCATCTTACATTTATCGAGGAACAACCAGAGAACTCATCTCATAGTTGATGATGTGACTACCCTACCGGTCATGTTCGCCACAATTTATGGAATGAATGAACTGAGCAAGAAAAGCCTAGGGACTCAAGAAAACATTTTGTGTTCGCTGCGTTTCTTTTACGTCTATTACTATAAGAAGCATAAACAAACATTTGACTACGATTTCTATCGGTCTGGCTACAATATCTCCTGTTTTATCAGGGAGCTTGATGGCTTCTTTACTTATCTGCTCGGGAAGCAGCACCTGAGTGACGAGACCGACATAATCTCTAACGGGTTTTTACATTCGGCACTCTCCAGAACCAACAAGTCCACCTATGGTAACCACGTCAGAAACGTTGGCCGATTCCTTAAGTATCTCAACTATAGATATATGAATCTGGCATACCAAGATATGTCACCTACTGAAGCTCACCAGATTAACCAGGCGAACCATAGAGATCTCGCTGCCAGAATTAAGGTCTTCAATAGAGTTGAAGTATCCAGGAACGAACCAGCTCACCGATACAAAAGTATCACCAGCCAGCAAAGTATCGAACTAACGAACATGTTAATCCCCTCCACTCCTGAATTTTCAGATATCGAGACCGGCGAACTATTCACGGCCGTGGTTAATCCCCAAAACCCATTCGATTCAGGATTTCAACAATACCGTAACTACCTTATTCACCGGTTAATGTTTAACTATGGCTTACGTGTTGGTGAAGTTCAATTGTTGATGAAGGATTGCGTGGGGCCAACCCTTCCAGACTCACGAGGTAACATTCGTTTCATCCTGATTGTACAAAATCTTCGAGATGATGTAGTTGACCCAAGGAAACAACAACCTTCACTCAAGACTGAGCATTCACAGCGACAAATCGAACTAACCGAAGATGACTTCATTATGTTTACCATTTATATGGAGCAATATCGGTCCCCATTATTTGAAGAGAAAAAAATTGTTGACCATGAGTTTGTTTTTATTAAAGGCTCAGGTAGGTTAACTCCATTAACTTACGATGCAATTCGAACATTTTATAAGGAAAAAATTGATCCGGCATTCATTGCCCTATTCCCTCATTATCGTACGAAAAGTAATAAAAATATTAATAATATGGTTAATATAACACCACACGTTGGGCGGCATACTTGGGCTAATATCACTCTTGAGTTTATTTACAATAGTCTCCTGAGTGAATCACTAATACTGGCGCAAGACTATGGTATTCGAGCAAGGATGAATGGAGTACTTGAACCAGCTATTGAACAACTTCGTGCTTTAGGCGGCTGGTCACTGACCAGTAAAGTTCCATTAAGATATGCCAAGCGGTTTATTGAAGTGGTGAGTAACCAGAGCAACTATAAGCGTACGAAACATTCAGATATGCATTTAGCTTCCCCAGAAACAAACATTTCGCAAAGAAAAACCTCCAACTTGCTAGAAGATAATGTTTATGACGAAGACTTCACATTCAAAGATCTATTCAACTGAGAGCGGTATCACCGGGGGTGGTTTTTTTAAAACCCATCCCCTTCACTTTACAAAAGAACAGCTTGAATGGATTGAAAATATTCAGCTCCCTAAACGATTGTTTTTAATAAGTGCAACAGAATTTGATGACCGATATTTATATCTACATGATGATTGGCGTTACAGATTCTCAGGTAATAATTTGGCTATATTATTCTCTACTGGTAAATACTTTTGTGATTTATCACCAGTTTCACTCAAGCTCTTGAAATACTTAACGATCGCGTACATTAATGAGAACTCGGCAAGTGTTGCTGATAAATTTGCTCAGTTTGTCGCAACAACTTTCAAACAAATTGAGGTTATCACTCGCGAAAGCCTTATTGAAAAAATGCAAATGCTAGTTGCGAAGACTGAGCGAAATCACTCAGACAGCAGTCAGTTCTATTACACCCTCTATGCATTACGAAAACTTGATCGTAATGGATTCTTCGAAAGTAAGGATGACAGTGATGAGCTGGAAGATCTATTGCTGGAAGTGCCACGCCCTAGGAACAATAACTGGGCTCGCTACCAAAACCTAGACCTCGTTATACCAGAAGAAGTATGCCTAATGATAGAAAATGGCATTCAACGTTGGGCATCTAAGCTATGTCCAAAAATTGATGTTGAAGAAAATAAAAACATTCATCTGGAAACTGTAAGGAAAACCATTAAAATTGATACATTACGGGACTGCATTATTATTGGCATAGTTTATTACATTGGGGCCAGACCTGTACAGATCGGTAAACTTTCCGGAGGCGATTTTATCGTTGATACCGAGAATAAGTACGGGATGCGTTATTCAGTACTTGTGCCATATGCCAAAAAGTCAAAACTAACTATCGATCGAGTTCGAGTTGCAATTCCGGAAGAACTTGGAAAGTTAATCTTACTGTATAAGTACCTAGTTGGAATTGGTGATACCGACCCGATATTTTCCATCATAGTATCTTCAATGAAGATGGTGGAAGCGTCATTAAAGAAAATGCTTTTCAGATTTTCACCACAAGAGATTCAGGAGGCAGTAAAAAACGATGATTATCAACTACCTGTATATACCGCAAGCCTCTTTCGTCACAACGTTGGTCACTCAATGGCAATGAGTGGTGCCAGTGCTCCTGAGATAGCTTATATATTGGGACAATCCTCTTATGTTGTTGCAGATCGATACATTGCAGCCACCCCTGAGCTGGCTGATATTCGTGAGGCAGCTTTGGGTCGCAACCCTGTGTTTAAGAACATGATGGCACTCATGTTGACTGGGAATTTAGTTCACAGCAGCGAATGGGAAGGTCGCAATGTTGCAGGGTCAATTGGTGGGCAACTTCATTACCATCTCGGTGGATGTAATTATGAAGAAGACATTTGCCCCTTTGCACAGGGTCGTGGATGTTACGGTTGCCTGTATTTCAAACCATTTATAGATGGAAACCACAAAAAAGTATTTCTTTCGCTGAATGATGAAATCCAAAATGTTCGTGATGTTGCCGATGATGCTGGCATTTTAAATCATCCACTTCTCAAGGAATTAGTGCGGCGGAAAGAGCATGTAAATCAGGTTATGGCTCGCATTGAAATGGCAAAGGCCGGAGGACTATTTAATCGATGACTACACAAATAACAATACGTAATAAACAGGCGGATAATCTTCTTATTTATATAGAGAAATATAAAGCAAAATTTGAAGAGCGTCTTGTTGCCTACAATGCTGTTGGACAACTGGAGTGGAATGCCGGTTCCTGGCGTTTTGGTGAGAAAGGTGTTGCATGGCTTAAAGAAACAAAAGATCGCGGCTTTAAGTGGGACGAAGTTTCTAGTCGTATTAAGGGGCTCTCACAAATGAATATTTCTTCGGAATTTCAGGATTTTATGCGAGCTTATCACATGCATCTGGTGTGTATCATTGGCGGATTACCATCAGGTTCTACACTAGACAAACCATTACAGGTCATGAAGCGCTGGTATTGGGAAATGGTAAATAAAACAGGTCAAACGCATCCAATGTATCTGACTTCCGATATTATTCATGCAGCGATGGAGCGGCATCATGAGAATTCTGACAGTCCTGATAATGTCAGTGACTATTGCGATATTGCAGTAAAGGCCATTGCTTTACTACGTCAATATGATCTTTTCTTAGTTAATATTGAAGTCAAAAATAAGTATCCTTATCGAAATGGTTCTAACAGCACTAAAGAAAGGAAGAAAGCGCAAGAAGCCACCCCTGATCAAACTGATGATGAAAGACTCATATCAATCCGTGCATTTATGTGTGTTATTGAGTTGATCGCTTTAGCTGAGAATAGTTATCAGCGTATCTTTTACAATATGTTGTTACTCACAATTATTTGCGGTTTCCGTTTCCAGGAAATAATGTTGCTGAAAATGACTTCTTTGGTTAAGCGAGAAATTACGGATAAAGATAAACGTCAGCACGCAATAGATCAAGACTGGCCTACTTACAGGTTGGGTATTGAGTATCTTGGTGCAAAAAAGGCTGGATGGCGGATCCATTGGCTGGCGCCAAGCACTTATTCTGTCGTTGAGATGATTTATAAATCTGTTCGAGAATTGACCTCTGGGTTCCGTAAAACGATTCAGGGCTTCAGAGATTCTAATTTCACTAATATGCTCCCAGGTAAGATCGCTGATTTTCCTGATGAATGGATTGAGCAAAATTATCTTGAAGACATCATGTTTAGTGGTTCTGGTGGCTCCAGGAATGATCTTGGAAAGAGTATTCGGAATTCCATTGCGAACTTTAGCGGACATAAACCTAAGGTAATACCCGTTCATAAACAGAAGAACAGCTGGTACTTCACTAA
>NZ_JAWXQV010000018.1:0-2936 GCF_033843325.1 Klebsiella sp. JN_Kp126
CACAACCCGCTACGGGGGAGACTTACCCGAAATCTGATTTATTCAACAAAGCCCACGCCTTCTTTCAAAGTACTTATTTCTCTCCGATTCATTTTTAAAAGCGCTACCTGTCCTTGCAATCCTCTCCTGAATAAGCATCTTTTCATGCTCAGCCTTTTTGGTTGAGTTGGCCTTAGCGAGATTCTTTTCAAGGGATTTCGTATGCTTTTTTATATGCTTTCTCAACCTAGCTTTATGGCCAAATGAGAGTTTACATATCGGACAAGTGAATAATTCTTCCATAAGCTTCATGAGTGTAAGGGGAAGGTTATATTTACCATAGCATTCCTTGTCCGAACTGCCATGCGATGGTCCACCGGGGCAATGAGGCAAAGCCGTTGTCTGTGGAAGCACTACGCGGCATGATGAGCGTCGCCAGTTGCACACCGGCAAAGACGTGAAACACTTTTAACCGGAGCCAGTCATGCGCGTTGCCGAAAGCATCATCCTCGATGCCCTCACTCGCGGAGGATGCATCAAAACCTTTTACCGCATATCCTCACGGCAGGCTGCTGAATCGGCCACGCGGATACCTGAGGGGTATATTCTGGAGTCGCCCGGCGAGCGGGAAGATATTGTGCTCAGCCATGCGGACTTTCATGCACTGGAGAAGCAGCTGGAGGAGAAGGAAACCTGGGAGCAGGTGGTCGGTGTGACCTGTTTTGGTGGGGCAACCTGGCAGCTGAGAGCCGGGTCTGTGTGATGAGTGGCTGAGGTGCCGAAATAATTCTTTTATTTCAGCAGTGGCATTTCTGCAGTCCACGACTACAGTCTTCTCACCGGATGCATTGTGACTGTCCCACACTCCGGGGGTTTGCTCCCTTTGACGAACCACAATTGTGTCCGGCCAGCCTTTCACGCTGGCTTTTTTTCGCACAACTCTGTTCAGACTGAGTCTGAATGGTCATCTCCCTGCCCTGCCCGTTTACGCTGATGGCCAGACAGGGAGCGCCAGGAAAGAATGGTTAGTGGCGGATCTGCGCCAGGTCGTCTTCCGTCAGGCCGGTCATTTTCATAACGGTATTGCGGTCAATGCCGTTATGCAGCATGGTACGGGCAATTTTCAGAGTGGCCTGACGCTCACCTTCTGAACGGCCCTTTTCAATACCCCGTTGTTCACCGAGCTGGATGCCCTGCTCAATCCCCTTCTGGATACCCTTCTGCTCAAGCTGTTGTGCGATGGTCATGAGTGCGTCTCCGTGTTGCGGCACACGCTGTGCCAGTTCGCGTACAAAGGCTTCGGCGTCAGCTGTCTCGCCTGCCTGGAGTATATAGTGTACCAGCGATATGACCTGGGATGAAGACAGATAGCCGGCCAGCAAAATGGGCGCCAGCCGGTCAACCAGTTCAGCGAGGTCGCGCTGGTGAATATGTTTCTGCAGTAAGGTCAGAGCGGCCATACTGCGGTGGCCGGCGATGTCATCATCCGGAATAACGGTCACATCAACCAGCGGGAAAGCGCCGCTGTAGAGTGTGCCTGCCAGCGCCGGGTCGTCAAACTCATCCAGCCAGCGGGTGGAATACGGATACGGGCTGCGTTTACCGGTATAGAACAGGACCGGTATCACCAGGGGCAGCTTCTTATGGCCCGCTTCCAGATGGCGCTGCATGGCGGCTACCGCGTAACGTATCAGGCGAAACGCCATGTGCCTGTCAGGCGACGACTGGTGCTCAATGAGCACGTGAACGTAGCCGTCACCACCGGTGGTTTTCAGGCTGTAGAGGACGTCGCTGAAATACTGGCGGAGGTCATCCTCAACGAACGAGCCGGATTCCAGTTTCAGCGTGCTGAGGTCGCAGATGGCCTGCAGCTCAGCGGGCAAATGCAACTTCATAAAATCCCGGGCAATATCCGGCTGCGTCAGGAACTGCCTGAACGTGGCATCGTGGGGTGTGGGGGTGCTGTTTTTCTTCATCATCAGCCCTGGCTCTGAAAAATGACCCGGGTATGCTATCACAGGCAGGAGCAGCACATAATGGCCAGTCAGATGATGATGTATTTCTTTCCCGTAAGGCCGCTCAGTCTATATTCTTGCATATCAATCATTCAGGATGCCGGACAACTCACGTTTGCGAACAGAGAGATCGTTATTTGTTAGCGCTGGAGCAGACCCGAATTACTGTCATTTTAGAAACGCCCGCCAGGCGAGCTGTTTCTCGCAGCGATTTTCCATTGACCAGGCGCAGAGTGCGTATCAGTTCATGTTTCTGCGCATCGGCCACCCTGCCCCGGTATTTTCCTTCAGCTTTCGCCTTACTGATACCCTCTGACTGTCGACGTCGACGGTCTTCGTAATCTTTTCGGGCAATAGCGGCCAGCATATCCAGCATCATGCCATTTACGGCCTTCAGCATGCTTCGGGTAAAGTCATCACTTACTGTGCTGGATAGCGCCAGATGGCTGGTCGGTAGATCAAGACTGACGATGGCCAGCTGCTTGTCTGTAATTTGCTTTCTGAGTGTCTCCCAGCCTGCATCATCCAGGCGAGTGAGCCTGTCGACCTGTTCAATGAGAATCACATCACCAGGTTCCGCATCACCAAGAAGCCTGATCAGTTCAGGACGATTCATTGTCGTACCGGAGACATTATCGATATACCAGCCAGCAATACGGTGTCCATGTTGGTTTGCAAACGCCTTCAGTGCATTTTTTGCCCGGCTGGCATCCTGCTCTGAAGTGGATGCCCGGAGGTAACCAAAAACGAACATTTTTTGTCCTAGTGGTAACATTTAAGTGGTACTGTTCATTATGGTATCACTTAAGTGGTAACAATAAAACTACCCGATACCTCTTGAGGTGGTACATATGAACTATACCCTAATGTGACATATTGGCGAGTGGTCTAAATAGCTGCGCCTAATACCGCTACACTTTTGCCTGACCATGTTTTCCTCCG
>NZ_JAWXQV010000019.1:0-2885 GCF_033843325.1 Klebsiella sp. JN_Kp126
AAACTCTATGCCTGTCTTTTTTCACCCGCCCATTACTGGGGATTCCTCAGCGCCTGGCGGGGTTTTTTATTATCAATATTGATTAAGTTATTTATGGTCAATATTTTAATTAAAACTACATCGAAACGTTTCTTTATTTTAAAATAAAACCCATTGTCTTTGTGGATTTAACAGACATCGTCCAGGTTTTATCTCCCTTATTACTAAAAATTTCCTTGCGAGGATAATTTATTTCTTATAAATAAACCATGGAAAATACATGGGGAATCCTTATAAAATATTTTAAAGTTTAAAAAAATAATTGTTTTTTCTCATGTCATTTATATGACTAATATCACAGATATTTTTCGGGTAGCGTTAAAATGGAGGTTTGGTGATATAAGAAATGTATTATCCATGATTTTATCTTCATTGTAATAACCGTGAGCAATCATTTTTCTTATGGTCTATATTAACATCTCAAAATGTAAGTTTATTATTTTAAGTTATTGTAATTTGGGTAATTTAATTTATTACAGAATGTAATTGTATTATTTTGCTTTCACCTTGCGGGACTCCGTTAAGTGGTATATCTAATAAGATGCATAATTAAGAATTATCTCATACCTCTGACTGCGTCTTCATCTCAAGGGTGCAACCTGATGAAAAATATAAATGTGACAGTGAAAGAAACTGGTGCTGAATACACCGTCGATGGCAATCAAGTTAATCTCAATACGCAGTCAGTGGTCCTCCTGCACGTTAAGCGTGAGGATATTCGTTCATATACCCGACAAGGTAATGATCTTGTTCTGAAACTCCAAAACGGTGACACCGTTACAATTAAAAACTTTTTCGTTGTGGATGAGCATGGACAGCACAGTGATTTGGTTCTTATGGATGATGAGACCGGCGCGCTATGGTGGCTAGAAGGTGCGGGTACCGATGGGGCACACTATTCGCTGATTAGCGATCTTTCAGAAGTCATCGCGACCGGTGGCGCGGGACAAAGTATTGCCGGTTGGGTTATGGCTGGCGCGGCTTTGCTGGGTATTGCGGCAATGTTCGCCGGCACCTCAAACAAAGACCACCACTCTTCGGTTTCTGAAAGCGATTCTGATGCTGATAGTGATTCAGACTCCGACAGTGATACGGATGCTGACAGCGATAGCGACTCTGATTCAGACAGTGATTCTGATTCAGATAGTGATTCCGATTCTGACAGTGATTCGGATTCAGACAGCGATTCCGACTCCGACAGCGACTCGGATTCAGACAGCGATTCTGACTCTGACAGTGACTCTGACTCCGACAGCGACTCGGATTCAGACAGCGATTCGGACTCCGACAGTGACTCGGATTCGGACAGCGACTCGGACTCTGACAGCGACTCGGATTCGGACAGCGACTCGGACTCTGACAGCGACTCGGATTCTGACAGCGACTCTGACTCCGACAGCGATTCCGATTCTGACAGTGATTCCGACTCGGATTCAGATTCAGATAGTGATTCGGATGCTGACAGCGACGCGGATAGTGATTCTGATGCTGACAGCGACTCCGATACTGATACCGAGCTACCTACCGCGGCACAGAACATAGCGGTCATTGACAATGTGGGCCCCATCACCGGTGTGCTGCATTCTGGTGATGTCACTGACGATACGACCCCGGAGATTAAAGGGACTGCAGAGGCTGGGGCAACGATAACGATTTATGACGGCGATACCAAACTGGGTTCTGTCGTCGCGGATGAAAATGGCAACTGGAGCTTCGCGTTACCGGAGCTGAGCGAGGGTTCCCATAGCCTGAGCGCGACGGTGACGGACAAAGCCGGCAACGTCAGCGAGCGTTCGCCGGCGTTTGAACTGACCATCGATACCACTGCGCCAGCAGCCAGCATTCCGCAGGTAACCGACAATGTCGCAGAGCACACCGGCCAGCTGCAGAGCGGGGATCTGACCAACGATGCGACGCCCACCCTGAACGGCACGGCGGAAGCGGGATCCACGGTGACGATCTATGACGGCGACACCGTGCTGGGCACAGTGGTTGCCGGCGAGGATGGACGCTGGAGCTTCACGCCTGCTAGTCTGGAGGAAGGCGCCCACAGCCTGAGCACTACGGTAACGGACAAAGCCGGGAACGTCAGCGAACGTTCGCCGGCGTTTGAACTGACGGTAGACACTATAGTGAACCCGGTTAGCGATCTGCAGGTAACTGATAATGCAGGAGAAGACACGGGTACACTGAACAGCGGTAGCGTGACGGATGATGATACACCAACCTTGAGCGGTACGGCGGAAGCGGGCGCCACGATCACAATTTATGACGGTGATACCGTACTGGGCACCGCGATTGCGGACGAGGACGGACGCTGGAGCTTTACTCCTGGCGCACTGGCTGAAGGATCCCATAGCCTGAGCACCACGGTGACCGATCTGGCCGGCAACGTCAGCGAACGATCCCCGATATTTATATTAACTGTCGATCTTAGCGATGACACCGACTCCGACAGCGACTCGGATTCAGACAGTGACTCCGACTCTGACAGTGATTCCGACTCGGACAGCGATGCTGACTCTGACAGCGATTCGGACTCCGACTCCGACAGTGACTCGGAATCAGACAGCGATTCGGACTCTGACAGCGACTCGGAATCCGACAGCGATTCGGACTCTGACAGCGACTCTGACTCCGACAGTGACTCGGATTCAGACAGCGATTCGGACTCTGACAGCGACTCGGATTCCGACAGCGATTCGGACTCTGACAGCGACTCGGACTCAGACAGCGAATCGGAGTCCGACAGCGACTCGGATTCTGACAGTGACTCCGATTCAGACAGCGATTCGGACTCTGACAGCGACTCGGAATCCGACAGCGATTCGGAATCAGAAAGCGAT
>NZ_JAWXQV010000020.1:0-2668 GCF_033843325.1 Klebsiella sp. JN_Kp126
GATGCGCTCCGGATGAATATGATGATCTCATATCAGGAACTTGTTCGCACCTTCCTTAGCAAAATCATTCCCTGCGTATAAATACGCATAATAGTGTAAACAGAATATCGTTATATAAAATCCAACAGAGCCACATTGAATAACTTCTCGACATGCACTCTGCTTAACCGAAATATATCTTCAGGGATTAGACTAGTTCTATTGGGTGAAAATAAAAAGCGGACTGCCATCACAATGATTTACATCATCACCAATATAATCAAGGAGTTATGATAAAAGTAATTTCTTTTCTGCATGTCAGGAAAATCCAAATCCGGTAAATAAAAATGTAAAATATGACGGCAGATTAACAGTAATATATTTAATAAATCCTCCAATCATGAAATATAAATACGAATGATGTTTCTGCGAAGGCAAGCCAGGGTCGCGCAGTCATCGCACACAACGGACCCGGCCGGCCAGAGGAAAAATTTATGGCTAAAACAGATGACAGCCTTGCGTACATTATTGTAATAATATCGTACCACTATAGTGTACAAGCCTGAGGGTTACCATGAGCATCCGCCATGCCAGCAAAGACGATTGCGCGGCAATCGCTGAAATCTACAACCACGCGGTCGTCCATACTGCCGCCATCTGGAACGACAAAACCGTCGATACCGACAACCGTATTGCCTGGTTCGAAGCCCGGCAGATAGCCGGTTATCCCGTGCTGGTGAGCGAAGAAAACGGGGTGATTACCGGTTACTCCTCCTTCGGCGACTGGCGCGCCTTTGACGGCTTTCGCCACACCGTCGAACATTCCGTCTATGTCCACCCCGATCATCAGGGGAAAGGGCTGGGCCGCAGCCTGCTCGTCGCCCTTATCGCCGAGGCGAAACGGCTGAATAAACACGTCATGGTCGCCGGCATTGAAGCGCAAAACGAGACTTCATTGCATCTGCATGAAACGCTGGGCTTTATCACCACCGGGCAGATGCCGCAGGTCGGCACGAAATTTGGCCGCTGGCTGGATCTGACCTTTATGCAGCTGCAGCTTGACGATCGCCGCGATCCGGACGGCAGCGCATGAATCAAACGCTGACCCTGGCCTGTTTAATCGCCGCTGGCGTCGGGCTGGTGCTGCAAAACACGCTGATGGTGCGCATTACCCAGTCCGCATCGACCATCCTGATCGCCATGCTGCTTAACTCGCTGGTCGGCATCGTGATTTTCGTGACAATACTGCTGCTTAAGCACGGCGCGGCGGGGTTTCAGGAGCTGGCGGTCAGCGTAAAGTGGTGGACGCTTATTCCCGGTCTGCTGGGCTCGTTCTTTGTCTTTGCCAGCATCAGCGGCTATCAGAACGTCGGGGCGGCAACCACGATTGCGGTATTGATTGCCAGCCAGCTGGTTGGGGGCTTAGTGATAGATCTGATTCGCGCGCACCACGTCCCGCTACGCGCGCTGTTTGGCCCGCTCTGCGGGGCGGTGATGCTGGTTATCGGCGCCTGGCTGGTGGCCAGGCGTTCATTTTAATAACCCTATGATTAATTTAGGGATATTTTCACCCTCCAAAATATCCCCAAAACATCCCACCAAAATCATAGAGAAATTACCTGCCAATTGTCGGCGCGATCATCCAGATACAGCTCCGACATTTTCTCAGTTTTGTGACCCCACAACATTTGAACATCCAGACCATGGGCCTTATAGAGACGCCCGGAAAGGGATCGCTGCTCATAGAATGTCGGTAATTCGCGTTCGTCATCTGCGGCTATCCCGGCCAAGTCTCTAGCCTTGGCGAACTTTCGACCGAGACTATGAACAGTTACAGGGTCACCAGCCTTGATTTTAGCCACCGTTTTTGTGTGATGGATAAGGTACTTGCTTAACACCCTATCCCTGCAGATGGCGACAGCTTCACGCAAATTCATGTCAATTTCCACGCATCTTAACTCTAATGGTATTGCGATTTTTGCACCGGTTTTGCTCTGTTTTATGTATAGAAGATCGTCTTTAATATCGGTGAATTTCATGTTGACGATATCGCCAGGTCGCTGACCGGTGATTAACGCCAGCAGCATCGCAGACTTAATATAATGGGCATCGGCCATATCATAGATCTGCCTCCATTCATCCAATGAAAGACGCCGGCGCTTAACCTTAGCAATGGGCTTACGGGTGGCTTCTGCAGGGTTGCAGCCATGCGGAACTTTGCCGTCGTATTGCGCCTCTCTATACAGGTCGATCCATGACTCACGAAGCCCCTTAGCACGCCTTATCTTATCGTCGTCTATGTACTCGGCGAGAATGGCCGATATCTCCATGGAAGAGATCTCCGTAAGGGCTGAGGTTGGGAGTCTTGCCAGTAGAACCTTCGCATCCTGCATTCTACCCTGACGCGTTCTCGGCCTAATCTCTCCTCTTTCCACTCTCCGCTGAAGAACCACGGAATAACGCTCAATCCATTCTTTCAGCGTAGCTGAGGTATGTTTACTATCTTTTTTGGCACGTAAATTCACCAGCGCCATGGCCTGGTCAACTTTCAGCTCTGAGTGGATACGGTTTAATTCTATTGCGGCTATTCGCGCGGATTCGGCATCCGTGCCGAAACCAATGAACCTGCCATTTGCGCTGAGGGATCCCCATAAAACAGTGCTAATAAACCAGCACCATACTTCGGTAG
>NZ_JAWXQV010000021.1:0-2158 GCF_033843325.1 Klebsiella sp. JN_Kp126
TCCAGCGAGACGATCGCGCTGCCCTGAGTGGTCAGCGTCCCCCCCTGCTGCGTGATCGTGTTCTGCAGCGTCTGCAGCGCGCTTGCATCCGCTTTCTTGCTGACGTTGGCGTTCGTCGTCGAAAGGTCACTGGTCAGTTTAGTTATAGCACTATTCGCTGCCGTAATATCTTTGTCCTGCTGTGTGACGGAGTTCTGTACCGTTTGCAAGGCGGTAGTATCGGCTTTTTTCGATACATCAGCTTGTGTGAGCGCAAGATCGTTCTGTAGCCGAGTTATCGCTGTGCCCGAAGAAGTAATTTTCCCCTCCGCAGTTGTCACTCGCGTGGACAGGTTCTGGACTGCTCCAGCATTAGCCTGGATCTCTGCAGCAATATCGTCATTATTGGGCGTCCAGTCAGTCACAACGTTGCCTGTTTCCAGTTTTGGACGGCAGAGCCAGACCTCTTTATCCGCGGATGGTGCATGCTGCAAACGGGCCGGGATCAAACGCTTTGTGCCCGCTGTGGCCGGAATAACCCAACGAACCCAGTAACGCTGCCATGAGGTGGTAAGGGTAAACTGTGCGGCACCATCCCCGGCTGAGCTTTTGTATCCCTGGTTTGTTTCAATCCGGGAAGTATTTGACGGGTTATAAAAATATGCAGTCATTTCTTGTGCTGCATAAGCCCCTTTCGCATAAAAACTATAGATGAACTCGGTTTTCCCCGTCACATCCAGAGTTTGCTCATCCAGTTGGACATAACCTCCGGTTCCCTTCACCAGACGGGTCCAGGCTACACTCGCCCCCTGGTAGGTTTCTGAAGGAGATCTGCTGCTCCATCCGTCGAGCGTATCAGAATGTCGAATAAGATTGACTCCGCCCACCGACAGGCCGTTCAGGCTATTTTCCAGACTCGTCAGCGCTGTCCCCTGTGAAGCGGCCTCTTTCCCCTGCTGCGTGACTGTATTCTGTAGCGTCTGCAGAGCTGTTGCATCAGCCTTTTTATTCACATTGCCATTAGTGATAGCCAGGTCATTCGTCAGCTTCGTGATGCTGCTACCTTGAGAGGTAATATCCTCGCCATTCTGCGTCACGGTTGTTTTCAGGTTCATGATAGCCTGCGCATTCGCATCGGCAGCATCAAGAGCTGCTTTCGCATCAGTCACCTCGGTGATAAACAAATCGTCTATCAGAAAGGCGTTACCCGCTTTCACCGTTGACACATTCGGTACCGAGAGACGTACCATCGCTTGTTTAATACTGGTCCGGTTATTGGTCAAATACCCGGAGACCTTCGTCCAGCCTTCAGCGACAAGGTCTTTCTTCGCTTTCGTCAGTGCAGGCCAGGACCAACTACCGCTCATGTCCTGCAGCGAAAAACCCACCGACAACTGCACGTTATCGGCCATAGCTGTTCCTTTCGGATCCGGCTTCACACGAAACTCAACGTAATATGTTGCTCCATCACGGACCTGCAGGCCGGCGAAAATATGGCAATCATTGTTGTCGCTGGCGGTAGCATTGTAGTCATTCGCCCGAATGAGGCGGATACACTTCGCGCCGCTGTAAGCCTCATCGGATGTCACCAACACGCGGTTATTCGCCACATTGTAACCAACCGGGTAGCTCTCCCAAGTGCCATCAGGCAGAACATTTGCCCCACGGCGCGCCTGCTGGCTCAAAGAGCTGCTCAGGGAAGTCACCGCATCACTATTACTGCGGATACTCTGCTCTGTCTCAGTCACGCGGTTGGTCAGTGCAAACACTGCGGCAGTATCGGCTTTTTTCGAAATATCATCTTTAACGCTGCTTAGCATGTTATTCAGGGAGGTGATGGCGTTCCCCTGACTGGATAGGTCTTTTCCCTGCTGCATCACCGTATGATGCAATGTCTGAACCGTGTTGGCATCCGCCTTTTTGTTAACACTGGCGTTCGTCACAGACAAACCATTTTCCAGTGCAGTAGTCCGGTTCCCAATGCTACTGATATTATTGTCCTGCTGGCTGACTTTCGTCGTCAGAGAGTCAACGGCAGAAGCCGTGGCATCGGCTGTAGTCTGCACAGCCTGAGCATCCGTTATATCTGTGATGACAATATCATCAATATACAGATCGTAACCCGGCGTTCCGCTACCCGTCGCTCCGCGTGTGGAAATCCATACCACACCGCGCGTCC
>NZ_JAWXQV010000022.1:0-1949 GCF_033843325.1 Klebsiella sp. JN_Kp126
GCTACAGTACCTGTCCGTGTAAGGCAAAGTTCATTCCATCGATGATGGATGATACGTATGAGAAGAGCAGTGGTGCTTCCGTTGCAGAATCAGCAGCAGGCTTTACGGCCGCCCCGACTCAGATTTCTCCTGAGCTGCCTGGTTATCTGACCGGTGAGCAAAAGCAGGCAGGATTTGTATCCGATTATCCAGTTTTACGAAATACTCATAATTTCCCCGATGGTAATTTGAGGGTAATGTTGAATGCCAATAACCACAACGTCATGCTACTTACGCTTGGGGAGGTTTTTGAGTATTTGACATCTATGGGATTCTATAAATCAGGGTGGTTCTTCGTTTCCCAAAGCAAACCCGGTGAATTTGTTGTTAACTACGGTACAAGTATAAAAGACGCATACTCCACTTCGAAGGTATTATATCAGCTAGGTAACCTTGGCATAACTGCAACAGTATATGTTAACCACAAGGGAACAGAGTTAATAAAAATAAGTGGTTATGCAGGGATCCGGAAAATATTAAATGCACCTGTGTTTGCCGCAAAAAATCCACAGATCATCAAGTATGGAATAGGAAGTTACGGACTAAATAACGCTATAAAAGATGGTTTTCTTTTCGGTCTGATTTATGTATCTGTGGCTGATTCCGTTGACTTTATCTTAAATGATGAGACTACATTAGCGAAATTCATAGGGAAGTGGGCTGTTGATGTGCTTAAAGTCGGTATTTCTTCAACGATAACCTGGGGGGCTGGTGTTTACGCTGTAGGGGTATTCTCAACAATTGCCGCCCCATTAGTTGTTGTGCTGGTTGCTGGTGCATTATCCGCATGGGCACTCAATAAATTAGATGATGAGTTTAAAATTACAGACAAAGTCGTTTCTCTCATTGAATCGGCGCAGCAGGAGTTTGTTGAGAAAGCAAAAGAAATGGAGAAAGGCTTGTGGGATTTGGGCGCAATGTATGTTGATGGTATGCTTTCCCGTGGGAAAGAGGTTGTTGAATATGAGGTGAAAAAATACTTAAGACAAACATTAGACAGTTTTGAAAAGGAGTGGTTTTAATGGAGACTTTTTCATTTAAACGTAGAATTGGAATGTTTTTGGGGATGCTGTGTCTTTATGTACCCTTGATCTTAGGGGGGGGGGTATTTTCCTTTAATACGCTTAAAGAATATTTAACATTTCCATCTGAATTATCATTCTCATCTTTTTTTGTTTATGGGTTTTCTGCTGTATTTATCTTGTCCCCTGTCGCATTTTTTTCATTATGGCCTATTTTTCTAGGGCGCAGAGTTTCGATTCAGATACAAAAATATGTGACTAAGTACATGATTGTATTGTTCATTGTTACGGTCGTCATTCAGATTGGATTTAAGGTTTATTTCTCAAATAAACTTGAAGATAAAGGATACGTTGCCTGTCCAGACATCCCTAAAGGTTGGATGCCTGGCATGGCAACAAGATATGTAAAAGATCCCCGGAATTGCCGTCAGTAATATCAAAACATTACCCGAAAAGCCGACTGGATATCGAGTGTGAGATAATGCAATTTATTGAAAATATAGTGACGATCTTATATCTCAGGTGATGGGTCTATGAGTCCAAAACGCAGATTTATTGGGAATCTTATTATTTGGTGTGCTTTATCGTTTGGTTCTTTATGGTTTGCAAATAATGCATTTAGTGAACTATTTGATTTTAGAGATGATGTTGTTTTTTCACCAACCATTTGCGCTCTGCTAATGATTCCGATAATCCTTCTCTTCCCATGTATATACTGGTATTTGGCTATGCGGCACGGAGAGGAGCAGGCGATCATCAAATGCAAAAAATAATAGAGTTTTTATAGGTTTGGTTGGTGTCTTTTCGTAAGCTCTATCATTTTTTCCTTTGCATATACTTCGACTCTGGAGAGTAAAGGCTATGAGAAATGCACTGGTCGCCCGGATG
>NZ_JAWXQV010000023.1:0-1825 GCF_033843325.1 Klebsiella sp. JN_Kp126
AGCATGTGGTTTAATTCGATGCAACGCGAAGAACCTTACCTACTCTTGACATCCAGAGAACTTAGCAGAGATGCTTTGGTGCCTTCGGGAACTCTGAGACAGGTGCTGCATGGCTGTCGTCAGCTCGTGTTGTGAAATGTTGGGTTAAGTCCCGCAACGAGCGCAACCCTTATCCTTTGTTGCCAGCGATTCGGTCGGGAACTCAAAGGAGACTGCCAGTGATAAACTGGAGGAAGGTGGGGATGACGTCAAGTCATCATGGCCCTTACGAGTAGGGCTACACACGTGCTACAATGGCATATACAAAGAGAAGCGACCTCGCGAGAGCAAGCGGACCTCATAAAGTATGTCGTAGTCCGGATTGGAGTCTGCAACTCGACTCCATGAAGTCGGAATCGCTAGTAATCGTGGATCAGAATGCCACGGTGAATACGTTCCCGGGCCTTGTACACACCGCCCGTCACACCATGGGAGTGGGTTGCAAAAGAAGTAGGTAGCTTAACCTTCGGGAGGGCGCTTACCACTTTGTGATTCATGACTGGGGTGAAGTCGTAACAAGGTAACCGTAGGGGAACCTGCGGTTGGATCACCTCCTTACCTTAAAGAACCTGCCTTTGTAGTGCTCACACAGATTGTCTGATGAAAATGTAGCAGTAAAAAATCTCTGCAGGCTTGTAGCTCAGGTGGTTAGAGCGCACCCCTGATAAGGGTGAGGTCGGTGGTTCAAGTCCACTCAGGCCTACCAAATTTCTGCTGATGCTGCGTTGCGGCGACACTCACATACTTTAAGTATGCTTCGTGTCACCACGCCTTGCCTCAACAGAAATTAAGGTTGATGAGATTTAACTACGATGGGGCTATAGCTCAGCTGGGAGAGCGCCTGCTTTGCACGCAGGAGGTCTGCGGTTCGATCCCGCATAGCTCCACCATCTTTACTGCACAACACAAGAAAACTTCAGAGTGTACCTGAAAAGGTTCACTGCGAAGTTTTGCTCTTTAAAAATCTGGATCAAGCTGAAAATTGAAACGACACACAGTTAATGTGTGTTCGAGTCTCTCAAATTTTCGCGACACGACGATGTTTTACGAAACATCTTCGGGTTGTGAGGTTAAGCGACTAAGCGTACACGGTGGATGCCCTGGCAGTCAGAGGCGATGAAGGACGTGCTAATCTGCGAAAAGCGTCGGTAAGGTGATATGAACCGTTACAGCCGGCGATGTCCGAATGGGGAAACCCAGTGCAATTCGTTGCACTATCGTTAACTGAATACATAGGTTAACGAGGCGAACCGGGGGAACTGAAACATCTAAGTACCCCGAGGAAAAGAAATCAACCGAGATTCCCCCAGTAGCGGCGAGCGAACGGGGAGCAGCCCGGAGTCTGAATCAGCTTGTGTGTTAGTGGAAGCGTCTGGAAAGTCGCAGGGTACAGGGTGATACTCCCGTACACTAAAACACACAGGTTGTGAACTCGAAGAGTAGGGCGGGACACGTGGTATCCTGTCTGAATATGGGGGGACCATCCTCCAAGGCTAAATACTCCTGACTGACCGATAGTGAACCAGTACCGTGAGGGAAAGGCGAAAAGAACCCCGGCGAGGGGAGTGAAAAAGAACCTGAAACCGTGTACGTACAAGCAGTAGGAGCCCCACCACCAAAGCGTTTCGCTTTGCGTGGTGCGCAAAATGCGTAACGACAGCGCGATGGACGGTTAACGGAGCGTAAGCGACGTTCAACATCAAAAATCAGGCAGTGGAGCGTTTTGGGGTGGGGTGACTGCGTACCTTTTGTATAATGGGTCAGCGACTTATATTCTGTAGCAAGG
>NZ_JAWXQV010000024.1:0-1194 GCF_033843325.1 Klebsiella sp. JN_Kp126
TGGAGCTGAAATCAGTCGAAGATACCAGCTGGCTGCAACTGTTTATTAAAAACACAGCACTGTGCAAACACGAAAGTGGACGTATACGGTGTGACGCCTGCCCGGTGCCGGAAGGTTAATTGATGGGGTTATCCGTAAGGAGAAGCTCTTGATCGAAGCCCCGGTAAACGGCGGCCGTAACTATAACGGTCCTAAGGTAGCGAAATTCCTTGTCGGGTAAGTTCCGACCTGCACGAATGGCGTAATGATGGCCAGGCTGTCTCCACCCGAGACTCAGTGAAATTGAACTCGCTGTGAAGATGCAGTGTACCCGCGGCAAGACGGAAAGACCCCGTGAACCTTTACTATAGCTTGACACTGAACACTGGTCCTTGATGTGTAGGATAGGTGGGAGGCTTTGAAGTGTGGACGCCAGTCTGCATGGAGCCATCCTTGAAATACCACCCTTTAATGGCTGGTGTTCTAACGTGGGCCCCTAATCGGGGTTGCGGACAGTGTCTGGTGGGTAGTTTGACTGGGGCGGTCTCCTCCTAAAGAGTAACGGAGGAGCACGAAGGTCAGCTAATCCTGGTCGGACATCAGGAGGTTAGTGCAATGGCATAAGCTGGCTTGACTGCGAGCGTGACGGCGCGAGCAGGTGCGAAAGCAGGTCATAGTGATCCGGTGGTTCTGAATGGAAGGGCCATCGCTCAACGGATAAAAGGTACTCCGGGGATAACAGGCTGATACCGCCCAAGAGTTCATATCGACGGCGGTGTTTGGCACCTCGATGTCGGCTCATCACATCCTGGGGCTGAAGTAGGTCCCAAGGGTATGGCTGTTCGCCATTTAAAGTGGTACGCGAGCTGGGTTTAGAACGTCGTGAGACAGTTCGGTCCCTATCTGCCGTGGGCGCTGGAGAATTGAGGGGGGCTGCTCCTAGTACGAGAGGACCGGAGTGGACGCATCACTGGTGTTCGGGTTGTCATGCCAATGGCATTGCCCGGTAGCTAAATGCGGAAGAGATAAGTGCTGAAAGCATCTAAGCACGAAACTTGCCCCGAGATGAGTTCTCCCTGACCCTTTAAGGGTCCTGAAGGAACGTTGAAGACGACGACGTTGATAGGCCGGGTGTGTAAGCGCAGCGATGCGTTGAGCTAACCGGTACTAATGAACCGTGAGGCTTAACCTTACAACGCCGAAGATGTTTTGGCG
>NZ_JAWXQV010000025.1:0-1168 GCF_033843325.1 Klebsiella sp. JN_Kp126
GGGTGACTGCGTACCTTTTGTATAATGGGTCAGCGACTTATATTCTGTAGCAAGGTTAACCGTATAGGGGAGCCGCAGGGAAACCGAGTCTTAACTGGGCGTTAAGTTGCAGGGTATAGACCCGAAACCCGGTGATCTAGCCATGGGCAGGTTGAAGGTTGGGTAACACTAACTGGAGGACCGAACCGACTAATGTTGAAAAATTAGCGGATGACTTGTGGCTGGGGGTGAAAGGCCAATCAAACCGGGAGATAGCTGGTTCTCCCCGAAAGCTATTTAGGTAGCGCCTCGTGAATTCATCTTCGGGGGTAGAGCACTGTTTCGGCTAGGGGGTCATCCCGACTTACCAACCCGATGCAAACTACGAATACCGAAGAATGTTATCACGGGAGACACACGGCGGGTGCTAACGTCCGTCGTGAAGAGGGAAACAACCCAGACCGCCAGCTAAGGTCCCAAAGTCATGGTTAAGTGGGAAACGATGTGGGAAGGCCCAGACAGCCAGGATGTTGGCTTAGAAGCAGCCATCATTTAAAGAAAGCGTAATAGCTCACTGGTCGAGTCGGCCTGCGCGGAAGATGTAACGGGGCTAAACCATGCACCGAAGCTGCGGCAGCGACACTATGTGTTGTTGGGTAGGGGAGCGTTCTGTAAGCCGTTGAAGGTGGCCTGTGAGGGTTGCTGGAGGTATCAGAAGTGCGAATGCTGACATAAGTAACGATAATGCGGGTGAAAAACCCGCACGCCGGAAGACCAAGGGTTCCTGTCCAACGTTAATCGGGGCAGGGTGAGTCGACCCCTAAGGCGAGGCCGAAAGGCGTAGTCGATGGGAAACAGGTTAATATTCCTGTACTCGGTGTTACTGCGAAGGGGGGACGGAGAAGGCTATGTTGGCCGGGCGACGGTTGTCCCGGTTTAAGCATGTAGGCGGATGTTCCAGGTAAATCCGGAACGTCACTAACGCTGAGGTGTGATGACGAGGCACTACGGTGCTGAAGTGACAAATGCCCTGCTTCCAGGAAAAGCCTCTAAGCATCAGGTAACATCAAATCGTACCCCAAACCGACACAGGTGGTCAGGTAGAGAATACCAAGGCGCTTGAGAGAACTCGGGTGAAGGAACTAGGCAAAATGGTGCCGTAACTTCGGGAGAAGGCACGCTGATGGTA
>NZ_JAWXQV010000026.1:0-1160 GCF_033843325.1 Klebsiella sp. JN_Kp126
CTAAATAGCTGCGCGGAATAGTAGATCACTGAAAGGGAACTCAGCCCGGATTGTGCGATCTGATCAATCGCCAAACCAACCAAAACCACCAACCGGACTGAGCGATGCCGATCATAGCACCAATACCCCGTGGCGAACGACGCCTGATGCAGAAAGCTATTCATAAAACGCGCGATAAAAATCATGCCCGCAGACTCACGGCCATGCTGATGCTTCATCGGGGTGAACGGGTCAGCGATGTTGCCAGAACTCTCTGTTGTGCCCGTTCATCCGTTGGTCGCTGGATTAACTGGTTTACGCACTCAGGTATTGAAGGCCTGAAATCCTTACCCGCAGGGCGCTCCCGACGCTGGCCTTTTGAACATATCTGCACCCTGTTACGTGAGCTGATAAAGCATTCTCCCGGCGATTTTGGTTATCAACGTTCACGCTGGAGCACCGAATTACTGGCAATAAAAATCAATGAGATAACCGGTTGCCAGTTACATGCAGGAACCGTTCGCCGCTGGTTGCCATCTGCGGGGCTTGTATGGCGCAGGGCCGCGCCAACTCTGCGTATCCGTGACCCACATAAAGATGAAAAGATGGCGGTAATCCACAAAGCGCTGGATGAATGCAGCGCAGAGCATCCGGTATTTTATGAAGATGAAGTGGATATCCACCTTAATCCTAAAATCGGTGCGGACTGGCAGTTGCGCGGACAGCAGAAACGGGTAGTGACGCCGGGGCAGAACGAAAAATACTATCTGGCCGGCGCACTGCACAGTGGCACGGGTAAAGTCAGCTACGTGGGCGGCAACAGCAAAAGTTCAGCGCTGTTTATCGCTCTGCTGAAGCACCTGAAAGCCACTTACCGGCGGGCGAAAACAATCACGCTGATCGTTGATAACTACATTATCCATAAAAGCCGCGAAACACAGCGCTGGTTGAAAGCAAATCCCAAGTTCAGGGTAATTTACCAGCCGGTTTACTCGCCGTGGGTGAATCATGTGGAACGGCTATGGCAGGCACTTCATGACACGATAACCCGTAATCATCAGTGCCGCTCAATGTGGCAGTTACTGAAAAAGGTCCGCCATTTTATGGAAACCGCCAGCCCATTCCCCGGAGGAAAACATGGTCAGGCAAAAGTGTAGCGGTATTAGGCGCAGCTATTTAGA
>NZ_JAWXQV010000027.1:0-1038 GCF_033843325.1 Klebsiella sp. JN_Kp126
CGAATCCAGCTGCTCGTCTTTGGTGCCGTTAACCTTCGCAGTGCGCTTGTTATCCACCTGGCCGCCGGTCACGTAGAAGCGCAGCATCGGGCGGAACTCCGGCCCCATACCGATGGCGATGTTCTGCGACAGCGTCAGCTTCCAGCCGTGGTTATCGCCGCCCTGGTCGTAATCGACGCGCTGGTAGCCCGCTTCCAGCCAGGTGGAGTGCACATCGTTCCAGAAGTACATCGGACGGACAATGGCGCCGTAGTTTTTACGGTTATCGGTGTTGTCCTTGCCGTTGTCATAGTCGTGGAAGGCCAGCAGATATTCGATCTGCGCCTGCCGGGTGAATTTATGCAGCCCTTCAAAGCTGGCGTAAATCGCGGTCAGGTCATCGGTTTTGTTGTAGACGCTGTTATCCGAGTTGTCGGAGTAGCGCAGGATCACTTTATTGACGCCGCTGTCGTTGGTGTGGCTCAGCACCAGCCCGCCCTGCCAGGCGTCGAGACGTTCGTCGCTGTCCACCGCTTTCGAATCGAAACCGTAGTTGGCGTAAACCTCAACGTCGATCGGCCCGGCCTTGATGTTGTGGGTTTTGGTGGTCAGGGCGTAGTGGCCGTTATCGCCGGTACCGGAGCCGCCGGTACAGGTGATGCGCGACGGGTTGGCCTCGTCGGCCATCACTTCCGGGCTACAGGACTCCACCTGCGACACTCCCGCCACGTCAAACTGCACGCCGCCGATATCAAAGTTCTTCACCCCGGCGCCCTGGCCGTCGTGGTTCATCCAGAAGTAGTCGTTGATCCCCTGTTGCGGGCGCTGATGGAAGTCGCGGCCGGCCCAGATATAGGCGTTGGGGTTAGACTCCAGCACGTTGGTGACGCCGACGTAGGCTTTTTTCAGGTTAACTTCATCGCTCCAGTGGTCAAACATGACGTTGATATCCCAGATAGCGCCTTTACTGCTCTTGAAGGCTTTGGTTATCTGGAATTCGCCGCCGTTGCCTTCGTTGCCTAAACGGCCGATCGCCGAAGCGCCGTTATAGGAGCCATC
>NZ_JAWXQV010000029.1:0-926 GCF_033843325.1 Klebsiella sp. JN_Kp126
GCTTCCTGCGGGAAGGCTTTGGCGTAGGCGGCGAATTTCTCATTCCACGCGGACTCTTTCGCCTGGCCGGCTTCTTTGGCATCCCACTGGGCATAGATTTCAGACGGGATTTCAAACGCCGGGTGTTTCCAGCCGAGCGCTTCGCGGGTCAGCGCGATTTCCGCGTCGCCCAGCGGCGCGCCGTGGGAGTCGTGGGTACCGGCTTTGTTCGGCGAACCGAAACCGATGATGGTTTTGCACATCAGCAGGGACGGTTTGTCGGTGACCGCACGCGCTTCTTCTACCGCGCGTTTAATCGAGTCAGCATCGTGACCGTCAACGCCGCGCACCACGTGCCAGCCGTAGGCTTCAAAACGCTTCGCGGTGTCATCGGTGAACCAGCCTTCCACGTGACCGTCGATAGAGATGCCGTTGTCGTCATAGAACGCCACCAGCTTGCCCAGTTTCAGGGTACCGGCCAGAGAACATACCTCGTGAGAGATACCTTCCATCATGCAGCCGTCGCCCATGAACGCGTAGGTGAAGTGGTCAACAATGTCGTGGCCCGGGCGGTTGAACTGCGCCGCCAGAGTTTTCTCCGCGATGGCCATACCAACCGCATTCGCAATACCCTGACCCAGCGGACCGGTGGTGGTTTCCACGCCCGCGGTGTAGCCGACTTCCGGGTGACCCGGCGTTTTAGAGTGCAGCTGACGGAAGTTCTTCAGCTCTTCAATCGGCAGATCATAACCGGTGAGGTGCAGCAGGCTGTAAATCAGCATGGAACCGTGGCCGTTGGACAGGACAAAACGGTCGCGGTCGGCCCAGGACGGGTTCTGCGGGTTATGATTCAGGAAATCACGCCACAGGACTTCGGCAATGTCAGCCATACCCATCGGGGCACCCGGGTGACCGGATTTGGCTTTCTGTACTGCGTCCATGCTCAG
>NZ_JAWXQV010000030.1:0-876 GCF_033843325.1 Klebsiella sp. JN_Kp126
CCCGTAGCCCGGCTAAGCGCAGCGCAAGCCGGGAAGAAAACCGCAGCAAGGCACCAGGCAGCGCACCTTCCCCGGAGGCGGCGCGTTGCGCCTGTCCGGGCTTGTATGATTACTCCGTCAGAAAGAACCGGCCAGTTCTCTCTGATGGCGGTCCGGATGCCGTGTCCGGGCTTAGGCTTTCGCGCCTGTTCCGTAGATCCTTTGCACCGGACCGCCGTTCTTTCTCATGTGATAAACCGGACAGTATCATGGACCGGCTTTCACCGGTAACCCGTATTTGCAAGGTTGGTTTCACTATGGAAAATGAACTCCACTTCATCGGTATTGATGTCGCCAAAGCTAAACTGGATGTCGATATTCTTCGCCCTGATGGCCGGCATCGTTGTAAAAAATTTGATAATACCCTCTCCGGACACGAAGCGCTGGTCCGCTGGCTTCGCGGCCATGACGTGAACCGTGCCCATGTCTGCATGGAGTCCACCAGCACCTACATGGAAGACGCGGCCGCGCATCTGAGTGATGCCGGGTATACCGTGTCCATCATCAACCCCGCCCTCAGTAAAGCTTTCGCACAGAGTGAGGGGTTGCGCAGTAAAACTGACAAAGTGGACGCCCGTATGCTGGCTCACTTCTGCCGGGAAAAACGCCCGTCAGCCTGGGAGGCCCCTCATCCGACAGAGCGGGCACTGAAAGCCCTGGTGTTAAGGCATCAGGCGCTGACAGAGATGCAGACGCAGGAGAAAAACCGGCGAGAAACCGCGCCGGAGGTTCAGCTGGCCAGCATTGACATCCTGCTGGGATGTCTGAGCGCGGAGCTGGCACGTATCGAAAAACAGATAAAAGACCTGACGGATAACGACCCGGATATGAAACGAC
>NZ_JAWXQV010000031.1:0-843 GCF_033843325.1 Klebsiella sp. JN_Kp126
CTGAGGGATCCCCATAAAACAGTGCTAATAAACCAGCACCATACTTCGGTAGGCTCTGGCGAGGTGGTTAAGAACGGTGCTCAGCACCGTTCGCCTTAATATTAACGGGGAGTGTCGCAGGACATTCTCCGCTAACGTCAGATAAGAGATTACCCGCCGCGATTTAATACTGTTGGCCTGATACCTTACATGTAATCCTTTACTTTCTGCATGATAACCAATAAGCCACAGGACTATTGTGCTCAGCGTTGCCAGCAGGCTCAGCACCAGCATTCTTCCCGCTGAACGGCTGTAACTGGCACGCAGACCGAACCCGAACCGTTCGCTTTTCTCATCGCGGAAGTTCTGCTCTATCTGCATGCGGCGACTGTATAACTTCATGATTTCACGTGGCTTAAAGTCGTCTGTGCTGCTGAAGATGAGCCACGGCTCTTTTGCTGAAGAGCGCCCGTCGCGAACCTGAGATTTTCGTTTTATACGACACCTTGAGTGCCGGTGTTTCCGGCCTTTTGGTTCTTTCCTGTGCAGGTAAAAATGTCCCTCACACCGGGCATATTCCGCCCGTGCAAGCGTGCCTGGCCCCAGATATTCTGGTTTACTGCTGGCCTGTAATTCCTGACGTCTGAACCAGTATTCACCTTTTCTATTCAGGCGCATCTGGATATTACCCCTGACACGGCCAATAAAATCCCATCCGAGCGACCGGATATGCCGGAACCAGGCATTCTGGAAGCCCGCATCGGTAACGATGATGACTCTGGCCGTCGGGTTCACCGCCCCGGCAAGGGCATCAAGGAAGGCCTTTTGTATCTGTCCATTCTGCTGCTTTTCTGACGGGACTAT
>NZ_JAWXQV010000032.1:0-726 GCF_033843325.1 Klebsiella sp. JN_Kp126
GCTGGCCCTGGCCCTGCCGTCGGTGCAGGGGCAGATGGAGGACCTCGCCGTGGATATGGGCTACTCCGCCGGGGTGCTGGCCATCTTCTATAAGGTCGCCATCGGCTCGGGTATCGCCCCGCTGGTGATTTTTATGGGCGTCGGGGCGATGACCGACTTCGGCCCGCTGCTGGCCAACCCGCGGACCCTGCTGCTGGGGGCGGCGGCGCAGTTCGGCATCTTCGCCACGGTGCTGGGGGCGCTGACGCTGAACTACTTCGGCATCATCAGCTTCACCCTGCCGCAGGCGGCGGCCATCGGCATCATCGGCGGCGCGGACGGCCCGACGGCGATTTATCTGTCGGGCAAGCTGGCGCCGGAATTACTCGGGGCCATCGCGGTGGCGGCGTACTCGTATATGGCGCTGGTGCCGTTAATCCAGCCGCCGATTATGAAGGCGCTGACCAGCGAGAAGGAGCGGAAAATCCGCATGGTGCAGCTGCGCACGGTGAGTAAGCGGGAAAAAATCCTCTTTCCGGCGGTGCTGCTGCTGCTGGTGGCGCTGCTGCTGCCGGACGCGGCGCCGCTGCTGGGGATGTTCTGCTTCGGCAACCTGATGCGCGAGAGCGGGGTGGTGGAGCGCCTGAGCGACACGGTGCAGAACGGGCTGATAAATATCGTGACCATTTTCCTCGGGCTGTCGGTGGGGGCCAAGCTGGTGGCGGACAAGTTCCTGCAGCCGCAGAC
>NZ_JAWXQV010000033.1:0-708 GCF_033843325.1 Klebsiella sp. JN_Kp126
TTTGGTAATGTTGATGATTGATTTTTCGATCTCTAATAGTCCTTTCTGTATAGCTTCATTTTTATTTTCGCTCGTCAATACATTTAGCCGCAGGGTGCTTATTGCATTTAAAAGCTCAAGCCGCTCATCATTTCTTTTTTCACGGAAATCTAGAAGATCTCCAATAGGGAAATCTTTTGCAGGCATTGGTAATGAATTGATGAAGGTCAACAACTCGCCACTATGGCTGAGTTCATTATCTTCATCTAGTGCCGTCTTAACACTTTGATGAACCATCCAAGACTCATGCTTGTTCTCATTTAACTCATCAAAACATCTCTTATACGATTTTTTTATCAATCCTTCCATTTCTGAAGAATCGAAATCAAAAGATTTATTTTTTTCCTCCCTAGGTTGCAATGAGCGTACAAAACCTTCTTTTTTTAAAGTTCTGAGTTCATCAGAAAGGTCAAAAAGTACAACTCTGTTAATTGGTATGCATATTTCATCCAAGTATAACAAAGCGTACCTTATAGCCAAAGGATCAAAATCACCAAGAACCGACATTGAGCCCGTGTTAAATGACAATGGTCTTGTAAGAAGCAATCCTCTCTTCATTTAGCACCTCAAATGCAATTGACAAGAGCAATATGACGTAAAATAAGTAACTATTAATACATGATGAAGCTAGAGAACACCAGTTGCTTTAACTGGTTGGCGCGAGGTCTA
>NZ_JAWXQV010000034.1:0-641 GCF_033843325.1 Klebsiella sp. JN_Kp126
TTTTTATCCCTGCATGAACACCACCTCCTATGGAGGTGGTCAGCAATAAGTTGGCTCTGCCAGTAATGCTACTCATGGGAAAATCCGAATCTGTTATCCCCATAACTGATAAGGATTTAACCATGAGTAGATTCCAGAAAGCATCTCATGTGCTCTGGTGTTGTCAATATCATATCGTATGGACACCCAAGTACCGATTTCGCATCCTTAGGAACAATGTTGGTAAAGAGGTCTATAAGCAGATAAGGATCTCAAGTGAGCAGCTCGGGATAGAAGTAGTGGAGCTGAATGTCCAGATAGACCATGTCCATTTGCTGGTAAAAGTGCCTCCACGGCTTTCGATTTCCCATGTAATAGGCCACTTAAAGGGTAAAACAGCCCTTCGATTGTTCAGTAAATTTCCCTACTTGCGTAAGAACAAGCTGTGGGGGAATCATTTTTGGGCAAGAGGTTATTGTGTCGACACCGTAGGTATAAACGAAGAAATGATAAGAAAGTACGTGAAGTATCAGGAAAAACATGAAGTTGAAGAGAGCCAGCTTCCACTGAAAGAAGTGTGAAGGGAAGGCTCTCTGAGTCTGGACTTAGTGCGCCCCTATGGGGCGAAATCAATGCCACCTGCTATGCAGGTGGTTTTTTAC
>NZ_JAWXQV010000035.1:0-640 GCF_033843325.1 Klebsiella sp. JN_Kp126
AAAGTCGAGCTGCCGCTGAAACTCCTCACCATCGGTGATTTCAGTAATGGCAAAGAAGACCGGCCATTATCGGAAAGAGCAAAAATCAACGTCAATAAAAATAACTTCAACAGCGTACTTTCGGAATTCAGCCCGGAAATCAGCCTCACGGTACAGAACACGCTGGCCGGCGATAGCGCCGAAGAAAATATTCAGCTCCGCTTCGCCGATATGAAAGATTTCGAACCGGAGCAGGTGGCCCGCCAGATCCCCCAGCTCCGCGCCATGCTGGCGATGCGGAATTTATTACGCGACCTCAAATCCAACCTGCTTGATAACGCCACTTTCAGAAAAGAGCTTGAGAAAATCCTGAAAGACCCGGCGCTGACGCAGGAATTACGCGACGAAATGAGCGCGCTGGCCCCGAAATAAACGGCGTGCGTTATTTAATGGATTAACCGGGAATATGCTGATGTCTGTAAATACTGAAACCGCCCCCGCGCAGGGGCAGACCGCTGTACTGGAAAAAGAGAGCGTTTACGCTTCCCTGTTTGACAAAATCAACCTGACCCCGGCGTCCCGCCTGGGCGATATTAACGACTTTCTGGATGATGCCGCGCTGTCCGACGCCCCGGCGGGCGAACGACTGACGGCGGCGATG
>NZ_JAWXQV010000036.1:0-582 GCF_033843325.1 Klebsiella sp. JN_Kp126
GATTGCCTTTCTTGGTCTGATGCATCTCCGGATCGCGTTGCTGCTCTTTGTTCTTGGTAGAGCTGGGTGCCTCAATGATGGTGGCATCCACCAAAGTGCCTTGGGTCATCATGACGCCTGCTTCGGCCAGCCAGCGATTGATGGTCTTGAACAATTGACGGGCCAGTTGATGCTGCTCGAGCAGGTGGCGGAAATTCATGATGGTGGTGCGATCCGGCAGGGCGCTATCCAGGGATAATCGGGCAAACAGGCGCATGGAGGCGATTTCGTACAGGGCATCTTCCATGGCACCGTCGCTCAGGTTGTACCAATGCTGCATGCAGTGAATACGCAGCATGGTCTCCAGCGGATAGGGCCGTCGGCCATTGCCCGCCTTGGGATAAAACGGCTCGATGACAGCGGTCATATTCTGCCATGGCAGAATCTGCTCCATGCGGGAGAGGAAAATCTCTTTTCGGGTCTGACGGCGCTTAGTGCTGAATTCACTATCGGCGAAGGTGAGTTGATGGCTCATGATGTCCCTCTGGGATGCGCTCCGGATGAATATGATGATCTCATATCAGGAACTTGTTCGCACCTTCC
>NZ_JAWXQV010000037.1:0-549 GCF_033843325.1 Klebsiella sp. JN_Kp126
CGTATCGAAAAACAGATAAAAGACCTGACGGATAACGACCCGGATATGAAACGACGGCGGAAGCTGCTGAACAGTATCCCGGGCATCGGGGAGAAAACAGCGGCTGTTCTGCTGGCGTATACGGGCCTGAGGCTGAAGTTCGGTACAGCGCGGCAGTTCGCGGCGTATGCAGGACTGACGCCGGTGCAGCATGAGTCGGGAAGCAGCGTGATGCGGGCGAGCCGGATGAGCAAAGCGGGGCCGGTTCAACTGCGCAAGGCGTTATACATGCCAGCGTTATCGGCGCTGTACCATACGGCGTGGGGAAAAGCGTTCAGGAAAAGGCTGGAAGAGAGCGGAAAGCGGGCAAAAGTCATCATAGGGGCGATGATGCGAAAGCTGGCGCAGGTGGCTTATGGAGTACTGAAGTCAGGAAAGGCGTTCGATGCGTCACAGCATGAGCTGTTGATAGCGTAACAACGTTCCCTGAGAAAAAACGACAGCACCAGAGAGTGCTGTCGTTGGTGTGCCTGTCATCCGGGAGCCGGAGAAAGTATCGGCAACTAAAAA
>NZ_JAWXQV010000038.1:0-526 GCF_033843325.1 Klebsiella sp. JN_Kp126
GCGCTGAGGAATCCCCAGTAATGGGCGGGTGAAAAAAGACAGGCATAGAGTTTTGTGATCTACTGATTGTGCTATCAATTCAATGAGATCACCTCTATGCCTGCCTGCCGAGTATGTCAGAATTTCTTCCGGGATGCCTTAGCTCCGTTTCACAAATACCGACAAAATGCCCTCCTTGACGCCACGCTTGCCTTAATCAACGGCGCGTCACTGACGCTGACCAGTATCGGACGTTATTTACCCGGCGCTGCTCAGGTCAAAAACAAAATCAAACGAGTTGATCGTCTACTGGGCAATGAATCACTCCATCGGGATATTCCTTTAATTTTCAATGGTATTATCACCATGCTGACGCGGAAATTATCGCTGTGTGTTATTGCGGTTGACTGGAGTGGCTATCCGTCTCAGGAATATCATGTGCTCCGCGCCAGTCTGCTTTGCGATGGGCGTTCGCTTCCGCTGTTAAGCTGGATAGTCCCGTCAGAAAAGCAGCAGAATGGACAGATACAAAAGGCCTTCCTTGATG
>NZ_JAWXQV010000039.1:0-516 GCF_033843325.1 Klebsiella sp. JN_Kp126
TTGTTGGTGAGTCCTATTTTGCGACATTCAAAATACAGACCGCCCGCAGGCTGACCAATAACTGCACAACTTTGCCATTTCAGTTGATCAGTGGAAACGTAAACCCCCTGACTAAGTTCAGCATTACCCGTACCAGCCAGGGATTACGCCTGACGACGATTGAGAACAATACAAAAATCGTAGTATGGCGTCAGCGCGGCATGCCGGATCAATCATCCGGAATTAACTACAACGTAACAGACCGCTGGACCTCAATATGATCAGTATTTCCGGAATGTCATCTCACGTTCTTGACCAGGACATCACGACTGACGGCTCGACCACGACCTATCAGTTTTCCATTAACACATTTCCTGATGGCGCGATTGCGTTGCTGGCTGTTTCACTGACCACATCAGGGACGGCGAACTGCTCTTATCTGCTGTCCATTCACAAGCACAATAACGTCGGCGCAAAGGTGGCGACATTAAGCTTTTATACCTACAACAGCCTGAGCATTTCATTTTCAGCGACGTA